>CAKZJN010000061.1 GCA_936943465.1 uncultured Rhodoferax sp. | reverse complement strand
ACGGCAGACAACACACCGGTGCCGCAGCCAATGTCAAAAACGGTGAGCGCTGCCGTGTCTCCAGCGAGCGGCGCCAGCGCCACCAGCCCCACATATTCGCCACGCACGGGCGAAAACACGCCGTAATGCGGATAGATGCGGTTGTTGGGCGCAGCGCCCAGCGCCTCAATTTCCACCCCGTTCTTGCGCCATTCAAACGCGCTAATCAGCCCCAGCAGTTCGCGCAACGAGGCCACGCTATCGCCCTCGCCCGCCACCGCATCGCCCCAGGCTTGCGTGCAGGCACTGCGGGCGTCGGGGCTGCGGCGCAGTGCCAGGCCGTAGTCTTCGCCAAAACTGAGCAGCACCATGCCCAACACCCGGGCACGCTGCGCCTGCGCCTGCCGGTGCAGGTGAAAACCCTTGGCGGCGCTGGCTGCAGCTTCTTCTGCCGTTTGACCGGCAGGAGGCGGCGGAGGTGCTTTGCGTTTGCGCCCGCGCTTGTCGGTGCTGGCGGACTGGTCAATGCGCCGGCCCAGCGCCTGCAGCATCTGGCGGGCGTTTTGGAAGTCGCCGCGCCACAACAGCGCCGTGCCTTCGCAGGCCAGGCGGTAGGCCGCATCGGCGCTCAGGGTGTCGTCGGCCAGCACCACTTTCTTGGGCGCGGCCGCGCCACGCTCGGAACGCCAGCGGGCACTGCAATCTTTGCCACCCTCCTGCCAGTGAATGGTGGGATGGGCAGTGGGGGCGGCGGTGGGTGTCATGCGTTGCGGCCTATTGCCGCGCGTTGCGGGTGTTGAGCGGGAGCGCTTGCGGGTGGCTGGTGCGGAAGGGGTTGATGTCGAGCCCGCCGCGCCGGGTGTAACGGGCGTACACCGACAACTTGATCGGTTTGCAGCGCGTCCAGATGTCCATAAAGATGCGCTCCACGCATTGCTCGTGAAACTCGTTGTGGTTGCGAAAGCTCACCAGGTATTGCAGCAGGCCTTCCTGCGCAATTTGCGGGCCGCTGTAGCTGATTTGCACGCTGCCCCAGTCGGGCTGACCGGTCACCAGGCAGTTGCTCTTGAGCAGGTTGCTCACCAGCACCTCGGAAACCGGCGCTTCGTCCTGCGCGGCGGTCAGCAGGTCGGGTGCGGGCTGGTAGCGGGTGCATTCCACATCCAGCCGGTCCAGACTCAAGCCGTCCAGTTCGTAAATAGGTTCGTGGTCAAACAACTCGGTGGCAATCATCTTGGCCCCCACCGACGACTGCACCACGCCGCCCCGCCACACCGCTTCGTTGATGTCGGCGCGCAAGCGGGCCAGTACCTCGGCGCTGTCTGCAAAACGGGTGTTGTTGAAGCTATTGAGGTAGAGCTTGAAGGACTTGCTCTCAACGATGTTCACCGACTCGCAGGGAATGGTGAAGTGCACCAGCGCCACCTGCGGCTTGCCACGCACGTTGAGCCAGCTCACCTCGTAGGCGCTCCAGATGTCGGCACCAAAAAACGGCGCCGTCCCGGCCACGCCGATCTCGGCGCGCTTGCCGGCACGGGGAATCGGAAACAGCAGCGAGGCGTCGTATTGATCGACGTAGGCAGAAGCCTTGCCGAGTTGGGATTGTTCGGGAGTGTTCATACAAGTCTTATGCAACGCGTTGCTGCGCAAAGTTCAGGTGAGGGATCAGGGTGGCGAGCATCTGGTGCACGGGCTCGGGGGGCAAATCATGGCCCATGCCCTCAATGCCCAACAGCACCGCACCGGCAATGCGCTGCGCCGTGTCTTCGGCACAGGCAAAGGGCACCAGCGGGTCGGCACGGCCGTGCATCACCAGCGTGGGGCATTGAATACGGCTCAGCAGATCGGCACGCTCGGTATCGGCCATAACGGCCAGTGTTTGCCGCAACACGCCATGCGGGCGCAGGCTGCGGCGGTAGGCCTGCTGCACCTGGGCGCGCAGCTCGGCCTCGGGCATCGGGTAGCCGGGGCTTCCAATCGCGTGCAGCAAGGCCATGCCGTATTCGGTCACAGCGTCTTCTGTCTTGTTGCGGGGGCGGCTCATCATTACCTTGAAGGCATGCGGCTGCGGGCCGGGCAAGCCCTTGGCCCCGCTGCTGCTCATGATGCTGGTGAGGCTTGCCACACGCGACGGCGCGGCAATCGCCATGCGCTGGGCAATCATGCCGCCCATGCTCACACCCACCACATGCGCACGCGGTATGCCCAGCGCATCAAGCACACCAAACGCGTCCTGTGCCATATCGGTCAGCGTATAGGGCGGGTGCAGCGCCAGGCCCAATTGAAACTTCATCAGGGCCCAGGGCATATTGGGCTTGCCCAGCGGGTCGAACGAACTGCTCAGGCCGCTGTCGCGGTTGTCAAAGCGAATGACGCGGTAGCCCGCATCCACAAGCGGCTGCACAAAGTACGCCGGCCAGGCGATCAGTTGCATGCCCAGCCCCATGACCAGCAGCACCACCGGGCGCTGCAGATGCGCCGGGTCGAGCGTGGCCGAGTCCTCGACTTCGATCTGCAGGCCGTTGGCGTTGAGCTTCATGCCTTGCGCCGGAAAACCAGCTTGGACGGGCTCGACACTTCGGCATCAAACGCGTAGCCCTCGGCATCAAAACCCTGGAGTTGCTCAACATGGGTGAGCCGGTTGACCGTGGCATAGCGGGCCATCAGGCCCCGGGCGCGCTTGGCAAAAAAGCTCACGATCTTGTATTGCCCGCCCTTGTATTCCTGAAACACGCATTCCACCACCGCTGCCTTGAGCGCTTTGGTGTCCACCGCTTTGAAATACTCGTTGGAAGCCAGGTTGACCACCACCGGGCTGGCATCTTTGCGCAGGCGCGTGTTGAGGTATTCAGACAGCCGACTGCCCCAATAGGCGTACAGATCCTTGCCACCGGGGTTGGCAATCTGGGTGCCCATCTCTAAGCGGTAGGGTTGCATCAAATCGAGCGGGCGCAGCACGCCATACAGGCCGCTCAAAATGCACACATGGTCCTGCGCCCAGCTCAGGTCTTCGGCGCCCAAGGTGCGGGCATCCAGCCCGCCATACACATCGCCATCAAAGGCCAGCGCGGCCTGGCGGGCATTCTTTTCGGTGGCGCGGGTGGACCAGGCCTGGTAACGCGCCACATTGAGGGTGCTGAGTTTGTCGCTCAGATCCATCAACTCGGCAATTTGCTGCGGCGAGCGGGTGCGCAGCACATCAATCAGCACCTTGGACTCTTTAACAAAGAGCGGCGCCGTATGCGGCTGGCCGTTGAGCGGGGTTTCGTAGTCGAGCGATTTGGCAGGGGACAGAAGGAACAGCATGCATCCATTATCGTGAATGCCAAGCCCCATCGCCCCGCGCTGGGCGATGCCCCCAGAGGCTAGACCCAGTGCCAGCCGGTCAGTTCCTGCGTGCCATCCGGGCGCACCCACACCACGGCAATGATCAGACGCCGCTTGCCCTCGGATTCGACCATCAGGTTCATGCTGTAGTTCAAGCCCGCCACCACCTGCATGCGGGCGTGCTTGATGGCAAGCAGGCGCAAATGGGCGTTGGTTTTGCGGTTTTGCTCCTGCACCGCAAAGGCGGCTGCGCGGCGCACCGGCTCATCCTGCAAGGGTGCGGCACTCCAGCCGCCAGCCATCGGCGCGTTACCGCTGTCGGCAGGCCAGCCCGGTGCGGGCAGCGTCAGAAAAAGGGAAAAAGCAAGGCAAAGCGGCAGCGCAGGGCCGCGCGTCGGGTGTTTCACAGTAGTTACTCTTTGGAATTGGATTTATCGGTAACCAGCAAAACCGGGCGATTTCGTGGCAGCCCAAGCAACGAATCCCAAACGGTGTGGGTTGACACACCGGGGGCAGGCGCTGTCCTAGACGCCCGCCAGAAAACTACTTGCCAGCGCCTTCGTTGGGCAACTGCACCCACAAAAAAGTGAACTTGCGCACCAGCGGCAACATCACCATCAGCGTCGGAAAGGCAATCAGCCAGGACAGACCCCAGGAGCCCAGCCACAGGGGCATGAATCCCGCGACCAGCCCGACGCCCCGCAGCGTGCTGATCAGCGAGATCACGCAGGTCATGATGATGGAGAGAAAAAACGGCATCACCACGGCCGAATATTTTGTGGGCAGCAAGGGCAGGCCCCACGGTCCGGTGCGGGCAACAGCGGTAGCTTGGTTCTGGGTGTTCATGGGCTAAATCGTAGCGCAGTAATCCAGCAGCCCTTCGCCGGTAAAATCGCCCCTCGCTCACCAAGTACCACCATGTCTGACCAAGCCACCCCTACCCCCGCAAACCCATCCCCTGCCGCCAGCGCCCCTGACCAACCGGGCCTGCAGTCGCTCTCCAAGTCGTTTGAGCCGGCCGCACTGGAAGCCCATTGGGGCCCTGAATGGGAAAAGCGCGGTTACGGCATTGCGGGCTTCCGGGGAACGCAAGTGCCCAAAGCCGAGGCACCGGCCTTTGCCATTCAGTTGCCGCCCCCCAATGTGACCGGCACGCTGCACATGGGCCATGCGTTCAACCAGACCATCATGGACAGCCTGACGCGCTACCACCGCATGGCCGGGTTCAACACCGCCTGGATTCCCGGCACCGACCACGCCGGCATTGCCACGCAAATCGTGGTGGAGCGCCAATTGGCCGACCAGAAGGTCAGCCGCCACGACCTGGGCCGCACCGACTTTGTGAAAAAAGTGTGGGAATGGAAAGAAAAGAGCGGCAACACCATCACCACCCAAATGCGCCGCATGGGCGACAGCGTGGACTGGAGCCGCGAGTACTTCACCATGGACGACAAGCTGTCCAAAACGGTGACCGAAACCTTTGTGCAGCTCTATGAGCAGGGCCTGATTTACCGTGGCAAGCGCCTGGTCAACTGGGACCCGGTGCTGATGAGCGCGGTGTCGGACCTGGAAGTGGAAAGCGAAGAGGAAGAAGGCTCGCTCTGGCACATCCGCTA
>CAKZJN010000060.1 GCA_936943465.1 uncultured Rhodoferax sp. | reverse complement strand
TAATCGTGGACTCAAGTGCGGGCGAATTAGCCGCCGCAACCACCCAAAGTGACCTTGACTTCCTTCTTGGCGAAGAACGCCTTGCCGTCGCCGGTGATGGCCACCGCGTACACATCGGAAGACTGACCCATCTTGGAACGTGTCGCGAAATTGGCTTCTACGCTGTCCGTGACTTCATAGCGTGCAACCAGGGCAGCGGGGTTCTTCTCGACCAGAATCAGAACCTGTTTGACACCGGCAATGGTGGTGCTGGCGGTGAGTGGCACCACTGCGCCGTTTTCAGCGATGTCCGGGCCGCCAATGGTGACGTCTTTGCTCTCGGTGGGAGCGCCGGCGCCCAGCGCCTTCAGCACTTCGGCCACGGTCTTGGCTTCAAATGCGCCCTTGTTGTAGGCCGCAAAGGCATATTGGGGGAACAGACCGGTACCAGCCAAAAGGCCTGCAACGATGGCACTGCTCTTGAGTACGTCGCGTCGATTTTTCATAAGAATCTCCTAGGTAAAAAGTGATTTTCTAGTGGTGTCAGAGCTGATGCTGACGGCTTACTTGTTGGCGCCCGCTGCGATCCAGCTGGCAACGGTCTTGGCTTCTGCATCGGTGATCTTTTGCGGAGGCATCGGGATGGGGCCCCAGATACCAACACCACCCGATTGCATCTTCTTGATCAGATAGTCCACCTGACCCGAATACTTCTTGGCCACATCTTGGAAAGCCGGGCCGACAATTTTCTTGTCAACGCCATGGCAAGCCGAGCAGGTGTACTTCTGCAGCAGCGCATTGACCGCCTTCATCTCGCTACCCGCTCCGTCGGCTTTTGGAGCCGTTGGTTTCACCGGCACGTCCGCATCACCGGCTTTGCGTTCCGGGCGTGTAGTGTCTGCGCCATGCTGTGCACCCACCATGCGGTTTTGCTCAGCCAGGTTTCCGTGCGCATTGCGTGCAAAGTCCGGCAGGAACGATGCCACCTTGGGCTCGGGTGCGCAGTCCTTCATGCAAGCCACGTTTTGCGTGTCGGGCTTTTTCACCCCGTTGAACTCGTTACCGGGCCACATGGCGTGCGCCGTGGTCATGCCATTGCGGTTGGGCATCAGCTTTTGCACGTCGGCAATGTTTTTGTCGGACAAGACAAAGTTATCCGGCACGATTCCGTTCAGGCTCAGCAAGAACGCGGTCACGGCATAGACTTCGTCCGTCTTCAACGACTTGGGCGCATTCCAGGGCATGGCCCGGTTGATGTAGTCCCAAATGGTCGACAGCGTAGGAACCTTCATGAAGGTGGTACGCCCCGGGAAATTCGTGGCACGCAGATTGGCCACATGCCCGGTCTTGATGTCCTCTTTGGTGACGCCGCCTACCAAAGGACTGAACACCTCACCGGACTCGCCGAAGAAGCCGTGGCATTGCGCGCATTTGCCTTCCCAGATGTCCTGGCCCGCTGTCGCAGAGCCTGAACCTGGCGGCAAGCCCTTGAAGTCGGGGCGCACATCAATGTCCCATGCAGCCACTTCTTTGGGTGTGGCATCACGTCCAACACCCGGATATTTGGCCGCACTTTGGGCCATGGCAAAACCGCTTGCGGCGATCAGTGCCGTTGCGAGGATCGCCTTAGGAAACCTGAACATTCTTGACCTCCCCGCTCTCTTGAACCAACCAGGATTGAATGGCATTGTTGTGATAGATCGACCGCGTCCCGCGCACCGACCGCAGTTGTTTGTAGTTGGGTTGCACAAAGCCGGTCTCGTCCATCGCACGGCTCTGAATGATGGCCGGCTTGCCGTCCCATACCCAATCCAAATTGAAGCGTGTCAAAGCCTTGGACAGCGTGGGCCCCTCCAGACGCGCAGTGCGCCAATTACGGCCACCGTCGGTTGACACGTCAACCCGCTTCACTTTTCCACGACCCGACCAGGCCAGCCCGGTGATGTTGTAGAAACCCTTGTCCAGCAGCACCTGACCGCCAGAAGGCGTTGTCACCACGCTCTTGCATTCCTGAATGCTGGAGTACTGGCGATGTTGGCCGTCGGGTTGCAAGTCGATGTAGTGAACGGCTTCGTCTTTTGCGGCATAGGGCATATCGCCCACTTCGATGCGGCGCAGGTACTTGACCCAGCTCACGCCTTGAACGCCCGGAACGATCAAGCGCAACGGGTAGCCTTGCTCGGGTCGCAGCATTTCACCGTTTTGGCCATAGGCCACGAATACTTCGCCGGACAGAATCAGGCTCATTGGAATCGTGCGCGTCATGGAGGAACCATCTGCGCCTTCCGCCAGCACAAACTTACCCTTCTTCAGATCGGCACCGGCGAGTTCCAGCAGCGTAATCAGCGGAACGCCAGTGAACTCGCTGCAAGAAACCATGCCGTGGGTGTACTGAACGGTAGGCACCGCAACATTGCCCCAATCCACCGCCGTGTTGGCACCGCACTCAATGAAATGAAAGCGCGACACCGAAGGCAAGCGCATGATTTCGTCGAGCGTGAACACCTTATTGGCCTTCACCATGCCGTTGATCATCAGGCGGTGCTTGGAAGGGTCGATATCCCACCAGCCCTGGTGGTGACGCTCAAAGTGCAGACCGCTGGGCGTAACAATGCCGAACAGCGATTGCAAGGGTGCAAAGGAGACCGATGCCTGCGTCGTTTGTGTGAGACCCGGGCTCTGGCGGCGCTGCACATTCGCCTCGTATTTCGAGGGTTTGCCGTAGCCACCATCGGCAGCCACACCCTGCCCCAAGCCCGTGCTGTGCTCAGGCAACTTGAGGATGTTGGGATCACCGCCTTCGGTTGGCACCGGGTTACCCTGGGCCAATGCAGCGGGCACCGCCACACCTGCTGCCGCGGCAGCAAAGGCGTTGCGAATGAAATCCCTGCGACCTTTCTTTGCCTCGGCAAATACAGTCTTGATACCTTCACGACTCAGAAAGCTTTCTGGTGCCTTCTGGACGCGACCCGAACCCAATTCATCGCGCATACCCAAGTCTCCTCAACAATTTAACTTTCAGTGGCATGAGCCACATCCGATGCCATTTGTGTGCACACCACTTTGCAAATGGACACCACCGACTCGTTGGCCAATGCGTAAATCACATTGGTGCCACTTCTTCTCTTCGTGACGATGCCAGCCTGGTACAGCACGCTCAAATGGCGCGACATATTCGGCTGCGAGACATCAATCGACCCCAGCAAGTGCGACACGTTCTTCTCACTGGAGCACAACTCCCCAATGATTCGCAAGCGCACCGGCGTTGACAGCACCCCAAACAACTCCGCGGCACGCTCCAGCGCTTTATCAGCAACTTCGGTTTGAGTGGGGGCTTCTTGCATCACATTCAAATATCCATATTCACTAATATAAACACTGGGTTATTTCATGTGCATTGGTACTTACCCTAGGGTTGCCGCCTATTTGAAACGGTAGTGATCCCGGTTGAGCACTGCCGAAATGGAGTTGACCTCTTCCGGGAACAGCCCCAGGTTCAGTTGTGCATTGCAGTTCTCCACCATCCCCCGCAAAGAGCCGGGGTTGTTGATGCGCCCTGCGGGACGGTAAATGGCAGAGCCATCCCCGCCCACAGTGCGCTGGTGACAGGCCGAACACTGGCTGTCAGCAATCAGCTTTTCACCCAGCTTCAGATCGGCACCTTCGTAAAGAGGGTGAACCTGTGCCGCCGCCCAAACGGGCACCGCGAGCAAAAGGAGTAGTGAATTGCGCATAGTGTTCAGCCTGAAGTGTGAGTCATGCATGCACAGTTGGGCTTACCAGCGCCAGCCGTATTGAATGCCGATGGACTGCTGATTCATTTTGATGGTTTCATTGCCGGCTGGAAATCCTATGCCGTTAAACAGCGAAGAGCCGGATACCGAGTTGGAAGGCGCAAGCATATATGCAGCTGTAATCTCACTGGTCGGGGACAGCGCATAGGTGGCGCCCAAGGTGTAATGGGTCGTCACTACACCAGGGGCCAGAATATTGAAGGTCACGTCCCGGCTCTTGACCGGGTTGTCTCCCACATTGATACCGGCGCGCACGGTTAGCGAGGCACTCGCCTGCCACTGAATTCCGAGCTTGGTTGCATTGACATCCCCCCAACCAAAGCCGGGCCCGTTTGCTGAACCAAGGGCGGCAGCATTGTTGCTAGGATTGGCAATCGACGGCACAGCGCTATAGCTTATGTGCTGGTAATCCAGCGCAATTACAACGTTAGGGGTCGCCTGAATGCTGGCACCGAAAGTATAGTTTTCCGGAATGTTAAAGTTTCCATCCTCAGCAAAAAGACCGGCGTACTTCGACAGCTTACTCATTGAAATTTTGGGGGAGTAAGAGGCGCCAATGGTCAACTTGTCGCTGAGCTTGTTCAAATAACCAAAGCGCAGGCCAACACCAGTGCTCGAGTCATACCCCTTGTTGGTCACATTTCCTGGTGCGCCTGTCATGTTTGGGAAGGGAGCACCTGGATTATCAAATGCTTGAAGACCGTCAACTTTGAAAATCTGCTGAACTAGCAGAGGCGAGACACCAAGTGAACTGCGCTCCGACACTTTATAGGCGATCGTCGGTGCAATGATAAGTTGCTGCAGATCAACACCCAGCCGACCTCCACCACAAAGCACATTATTGGTATTCGGTACACCGGTACATCCCAACTGTCCGCCTGCGTAATCAGTGTTCATGCCTCCATTGCCATAAACGCTGATACCCACACCCAACTTGTCACTGATTGCACGGTTGTATCCAAACTCAGGCACGAAAAAGCTGGTGCTATCACTAGTAACTTTGGCATCCAGCCCTGCGGTGCTGCCCGTCCGCTCCATGCTCCGCTCCGGCATAAACAAATCCACACCAACTTCGGCACGGTTACCCGCCCAGGCTGCAATTGCAGGGTTGTTCGCCCCGGCAAACGCGTTGTCGGTCATGGCAACGG
>CAKZJN010000059.1 GCA_936943465.1 uncultured Rhodoferax sp. | reverse complement strand
CTGTTGGCACAAGCCGATCTGGAAAAAGCCGCCAAACGCTGGGATAACGCCCTGCAGTTGTATTCACAAGTGATGCAACTGGACCGTGGCAATGTGACGGCACGCCAGGCCATGTTCGAGATCAACCTGGAACGCCGGCAAACCGCCAAGGTAGACGACGCTGCGCTGGCTTACGGCAAAGGGGACTTCGATCTGGCGAATAGCCTGATTAGCCGTGTGCTGGTAGAAAACCCGAACCATCCGCGTGCCAACGCGCTGCGCAACCAGATTCTGGAAGCCACCTCCACCGCCAGTTCACTCAACGGTGTGGCCCTGAACTTCAAGGGCAAGAAGCCGGTCACGCTGCAGTTCCGCGATGCCAACCTGCGCATGGTGATGGAGGCAATTGCCAAGACCACCGGCCTCAACGTGATTCTTGACAAAGACGTGAAGGCCGACCTGAAGGTCACCATCTTTGTGCGTGACACCCCGGTGGAAGAAGCGATTGACCTGATCCTGATGCAGACCCAGACCGCCAAACGCGTCATGGGGGAAAACTCGATCCTGATCTACCCGGACACCGAAACCAAGGCACGCGAATACGCCGAACTGAAGATTCGCCGCTTTGCCATCACGAACGCCGATCCGAAAAACGTGCTGGCCATGGTCAAGACTATGACCAAGACCAAGGATATGTTTGTTGACGAGAAGACCAATTCGCTGGTGGTGCGCGACACGCCGCAGGTCATCCGCATGGTTGAAAAACTGATTGTGGCGATGGACCAACCCGAGCCCGAAGTGATGCTCGAAGTGGACGTGGTGGAAGTCTCCCGCGACCGCACGCTGGCGCTCGGCATTAACCTGCCAACCAGCTTTGGCGTAAGCATTCCGGAGATGTCGCTGGAAGCCTTCAAAAAGCTGAGCGATGCCAATGCCACGGTAAGCGGTATGTCGGTGGGCGTCACTGCCAAGAAGACCGATGGCGATGGCAACACGCTGGCCACACCGCGCCTGCGCGTGCGCAACAAGGAAAAAGCCAAGTTCCTGGTGGGTGACCGCCTGCCGGTGATTTCTTCGGCTGCCACTCCGTCAACCGGAGGCGGTGCCTCGGTTTACAACACCAGCGTGCAGTATGTGGAAGTAGGTATCAAGATTGAGGCCGAACCGACCATTTATGCCGATGGTGAAGTGGCCATCAAGCTGACGCTGGAAGTCAGCTCGGCCGGCGCGCCCAATGCCGATGCGGCCAAGAGCGGCACCATTGCCTACTCCATCGGCACACGCAGCCTGAACACGGTGCTGCGGCTGAAGGATGGCCAGACCGAAATCATTGGTGGCCTGATTCAGGACAGCGACACCAGCGACTCGACCCATGTACCGGGTCTGGGTGATATTCCGATTCTGGGACGACTGTTTGGCGTGCAGACCGATACGAAGAAGAAGAAGGAAGTGATCATGTCGATCACGCCGCGTATCGTGCGCAACAACCGCCAGATCGACAGCGAGTTGCTCGAACTGTGGTCGGGTACCGAAAACAACCTGCGCTACGGCACGCGCCAGGTGGGCAATGGCAAGCTGCAAGCCCTGGCGGCACCGGCAGGCGCTGCAGGCACGGTGTCGGTGGCATCGTCGTCTTCTGCCGCACCGGCCCCCGCAGCAGCGCGTACCGGTGCGCGTGGCGTGCCGGCAGCGGCTGCAAACTCTGCGGCCAGTGCCGCCGCAGTATTGCGACCGGTCAGCATGACCGCACCGACCAATGCCAAGGTGGGCGACAAGATTACGGTGAACCTCAACTTCCCGGCCAGTGCCGCCAGCACCGGCGTAGAGACCACCCTGAACTACGACAACAGCCGTTTGAAACTGATCTCGGTGACGGAGTCGGACGCTGCGCGCAACGAGGCCTCTGCCCTGCGCTTTACCGGTGATGGAGAGAGTGCCGGCAGCGTGCGCGTGGAACTGACCGCCGGCCGTGGCGAGGCATTGCCAGCCAATGGTGGCGCACTGGCGCAAGTGCAATTTGAAGTGCTGGCAGGTACCGGCACAACGCCATTGAGCGTGGGCTCCAGCGCCTTGGTGAATGCCGACAACGGCACCATCAAGTTGCCTGACTCGCCGACGGTGGAACTCGACATCAAGTAATTCCATGAAGCGCTTGCAGTTGCCGGTGCGCTCTAACGGGTTCACGCTGATCGAAATGCTGGTGACAGTGACCATTGTGGGTCTGCTGGCCACCATCACATTTCCGATGCTGGAACTGGCCGAGCGACGCAGCAATGAGAAGGTGCTTCGTGAATCGCTGCGGCAAATTCGCTCGGCACTCGACGCCTACAAACAGGCGGTCGATGAAGGGCGGATTGTGGAAGAGACCAAGGGCTCCGGTTATCCGCCGAATCTGGATGCGCTGGTGTCAGGCGTGGCAGATGCCAAGAGCCCGAGCCGGGATAAGAAGATTTTCTTTTTGCGCCGCATTCCGCGCGATCCCTTCAGCCTGGTGGGGCAGGAGCTTCCGCCGGACTGGGCTCTGCGCAGTTATGCCAGCAACCCGACCGACCCGCAGCCTGGCGTCGATGTTTTCGATGTGTATTCCCGCTCCGAAGGCATCGGACTCAACGGCGTGCCGTATAGGAATTGGTAATGCGAAAAATCAAGGGTTTCACGCTGATTGAACTGATCGTGGTGATGACCATCATCAGCCTGTTGCTGACGCTGGCCGCGCCCCGCTATTTCCGCTCCATCGACAAGAGCAAGGAAACCGTGCTCAAGGCGAACCTGGTGGCGACCCGCGATGCCCTCGACAAGTTCCGCGCGGACACCGGCAAGTACCCAACCCAATTGTCTGACCTGGTAGACAAGCACTACCTGCGCATCCTGCCCTACGACCCAATTGTGGATAGCTCCGAAGCCTGGGTGATCACCCCACCCGGCGATGGCCAGGAAGGTGGCGTGTACAACATCAACAGCAGCGCCGAAGGTGCTGATGCGGACGGTGTGCCCTATGCCCAGTGGTAAACCGGCCAGACGCAACGGCGGTTTTATTTATATCGGCCTGCTGATTGGCCTGGCAGTGATCGGCATCGGACTGGGTGCCATATCCGAGGTGTGGACGCAGTCCCGCCAGCGCGAGAAGGAACAAGAGCTTCTGTTTATTGGCGACCAATTCCGGTTTGCCATTACCAATTTTTACCAGCAGTCACCGGCGGCAGCCCGGCGTTTTCCCCTGACGCTGGATGAACTGCTGGAAGACAACCGCAACCCGGACAAACCGGCACGCCACCTGCGCCGGCTCTACACCGACCCCATGACCCAATCGACCCGCTGGGGCGAGATACGGCTGCCAGGCGGCCAACTCGTGGGCGTGTACAGCGAGTCCAGCGATAAACCGCTGAAGACCGCTGAGTTCGCGCTGCGCAACAAGGACTTCGTCGACAAGGAGCATTACTTTGACTGGACTTTCCGGTCGTCCTTGGCGGCCGCCAACCCCAACCTCGCTGCGGGTGCTGGCTATTCAGGGAATGGGCAACCCGGCGCTCCGGGGGCGCAGGGAACTCCTGGAGCACCGGGGACGTCTGGTGGCGGAAGCGGCTCCAAAGTGCCCGCACCCGCCCCCAGGCCGGGTGGCATCGGTGCACCGTCGCAAGGCTTTATTTCGCCAACGCCCCGGCCAGCCACCCCGCCTCCGGGTTTCATACAGCCGACCCCAAGGCCGCGTTAAGTCAGCACCTACTCACAGCAGGTTGGTCTGCGATTTGGACTTCTTGAAGATCGACATGACTTTGGGCACGTAGCGCACGGTCTCCGCATATTGCGGAATCTGCCGCCCCGCGTTCACCACTGCCGACTCGCCGGCGTTATA
>CAKZJN010000058.1 GCA_936943465.1 uncultured Rhodoferax sp. | reverse complement strand
CCTTGCCGTGGAAGTCGGCGGCCTTCACCTTGGGGCGGGCCAGGTCGCACTCGTACAGGTTGTATTCGGTCAGCAGGTCGCCGTTTTGCAGGCGCAGGCTCTTTTCCATGCGGCGGCTGTTGGCGTAGGTTTCCACACCCACTGGCGTTACGCCTTGGGCATACAGCGCGTCCCACAGGGCCAGTCCGTCTTCGTACTTGAAGTGCAATTCCCAGCCCTGTTCGCCCACATACGAAATGCGGAAGGCCAGCACCGGCACGCCCTGGATCTTCAGATTCTTGAAGGCGGTGAAGGGGAAGTTTTCGTGCGTCCAGGCCTCGGGCTCGTCGGCAATCTTCTGGATGGTGGCGCGGGCGTTCGGGCCCCACACGCCCAGGCAGCCGTAAGCGGTGGTGGTGTCGGTGACCTTGACGTTGGCGCCACGGTCCTGCGCCATGCGCTGGATCCAGACCAGGTCGCGGTGGCCGGCGTCGGCGCCGTCAATCACGCGGTAGTGGTCCTGCGCAAGACGCAGCACGGTCAGGTCGGCGCGCACGCCGCCCTTGGCATCGAGAAAGTGCGTGTACACGCCCTTGCCCACGGGGGTGTCGCCGCCCACCTTGGCTACGCAGATGTATTCCAGCAAATCGGCCGCATCCGGGCCTTCCACATCGATCTCGGCAAAGTGCGAGACGTTGATCATGCCCACGTCTTCGGTCATTTTGAGGTGTTCGGCGTTGGAGACGCGCCAGAAGTGGCGGTTGTCCCACTCGTTGGCGCGCACCGGCACTTTGTCCCCATAAACCTCTAGCAGGTGCTCGTTGCTGGCGTAGCCGTGGGCGCGCTCCCAGCCGGAGAGTTCCATGAAGTAAGCCCCCAGCGCCTTTTCGCGCTCGTAGAACGGGCTCTTGAAAATGCCACGCCCGGCGCTGTAGGGCTCGCGGTTGTGCACCGGCGGGTTGTAAATTTTGAAGGCGCCTTCGTAGCAGCGGTCGTGGATGTATTGCTCGTCCTGCTGGTACGGGTAGATGCGCGCCACGTCGATGCGGGCGTGGTCAATGTGGGTATAGCCGTCGGTCATCCAGTCGGCCACGATCTTGCCCACACCGGGACCGTCCTTCACCCACACCGCTTCGGCGTACCAGAGGCCGCGCACCTTGCTCGATTCGCCAATCGACGGGTTGCCGTCGGTGGTCACCTGCAACAGGCCATTGAAGGAGTATTTGTCGTCATAGCCCAGTTCGGCCAGGATGGGGGTCAGCTCAATGGCGCGCTCCAGCGGCTCCATGATTTGCTCCAGTTCCAGGTCGCGCTGCGAAGGCGACAGGCGGGCCTGCTCTTTTTCGAGCAGGTCGCGCGGGTGGCACATGCGCGGGTTCTTCTCTTCGTAGTAGCCCCACTCAATCTGGCCGCCTTCGGGTGTTTTTGGGTCCCCTGTGTCGCGCAGGTAGGCCGAGTTGCCCTGGTCGCGTAAGAGCGGGTAGCCGATGTCCTTGCCGGTGCCGGCAAATTCCAGGTAGGGTTTGAAGAAGGTCAACGGGTGGTCCACCGGCATGATCGGCAGGTCTTCACCGGCCATGTTGGCAATCAGGCGGCCCCACAGGCCGGCGCAGACCACCACGTACTCGGCGGCGATAAAGCCCTTGGTGGTTTCCACGCCCTGGATGCGGCCGTTCTCAATGCGCAGACCCGTGCAGGCGGTGTTGGCAAAGGACTGCAGCTTGCCCGACGCTACGGCGGCATCGACCAGTTCTCCGGCCACCATTTGCGAGCGGGGCTTGACCAGACCAGCGTCCGGGTCCCACAGCGCGCCCTGAATCTTGCTCTCGTCAATCAGCGGCATTTTGGCTTTGGCTTCGGCCGGTGTGATCATGCGCACCCGGTTGCCAAAGGCCTTGCCCGAAGCCACGCGGCGCTGCAGTTCGACCATGCGCTCGTCATCGCCTACGCGTGCCACCTCAATGCCGCCAATGCGGTCGTAGCGGCCCATCTTTTCGTAAAAGTCGATGCTGTACTTGGTGGTGAAAATCGTCATCTGATCGTGCATCGTGTTGAAGCAGAAATCAGAAGCATGGGCGGTGGAGCCTACGTCGGTCGGGATGGCCGACTTGTCGATGCCAACAATGTCATCCCAGCCGCGTTCAATCAGGTGGTGCACCACCGAGGCACCGACGATGCCGCCTTGGCCAATGATGACAACTTTGGCTCGTTCAGGAAATTTGGCCATTTTTGCGCTTGCTCCTAGGGAAAAAGAAAGATGCGCGTGCGCCCAATCTGCCGGGATTGCACCGCACGTTAAACCGACAAAGTGTAGTCACCCCTGCGGGTGCTGGGGCCCCAATTGCGACTACGGTTTTCGCAAAAGCGGCCAGCAATTCTAGGCAGTTAAACGGCGCAAAAGACTGCGCAACTTGGCCGGGCGCACGGGCTTGTGCAGCAGCGGAATGTCAGCCTCTTTGACGGCCTGCAAAAAGTCCTCATGGGTGTCGCCGCTCATCAGGCAGGCCGGCAGGCGTTTGGCGGCTTGCACGCGCAGGGCGTGGATGCAGTCCAGTCCGGTTTCTGCAGCGCCCAAATGGTGGTCCGACACGATCACATCGGGCGGGCCAGATTGGTGCATGGCTGCCTGCGCCTCGGCCAGCGAGGCCGCAGCCCAGACCTCACAACCCCAGCTTTGCAGTAACTCGAGCACTGCCTGGCGCGCGTTCAGGTTGTCCTCGATCAGCAACACCTGGATGCCGGTAATGTCGCCCGGCAGGTCCGGTGCGGCAATGGCATGGGCTGGTGGTGCTTCCGTGGCGTCCATCAGAATCGAAAAGCGGGTGCCGCAACCCAGGTTGGAGCGCAGGACAATTTGGTGTCCCAGCAGCACCGCACTGCGCTGCACGATGTTGAGTCCCAGGCCCATGCCAAAGTTGCGGTCGCCGGTGCTGTTGGGCAACTGGTAAAACTCTTTAAAAACGTCCTGGTGGTGTTCCTGCGCAATGCCGATGCCGCTGTCACGTACCTCAATCTGGATGCCCCGCCCTTGTTGGCTCGGGCGGCAACTGACCATCACCGTACCCCGCTCGGTATAGCGAATCGCGTTGATCACCAGATTCACCACCATGCGTTGCAGCAGCGTGGCATCGCTCAGGGCCCAGCGCGCGGTGGGGCGCACGCGCAGGCGCAGCCCCTTGGCCTCGGCCATGCTCTCCAGCGAACTGCGCACCGATGCCAACAACTCGTTGAGATCGACCGGCCCCATACGCACTTGAACATTGCCGGAATCCAGGCGCGACAGGTCCAAGAGGCCGTCCAGCAAATCCTGCATGGCCTGAACTGACATCTCCAGGTTGTCCACCAGATGCCGCATTTGCGGCTCCATCGGCAACTGCCCCAAGCGCGCCACAAACATGCCCAGCGCGTGCGAGGGTTGGCGCAGGTCATGGCTGGCGGCGGCCAGAAAGCGCGACTTGGCCAGTGTGGCGCTTTCCGCCTGCTCTTTCTTCAGGCGCAGTTCCCGGGTGACTTCGGCAACCTGGCGCTCCAGTTCCTCGCGGCCCCAGGCCAGGCGCTTGGCGGTCTGGTTGAGGGAACTTTGCAAATCCTGCAGCGGGTCGTCCGGCGCGACCGATTCGTCCACCGTAAAGTCGCCCTGGCCCACCCGTTTGACCATCTGTGAAATGCGCAGCAAGGGCCCCACCACCCAGTCGCCCAGGCGGAACGCCAGCAGGCCACCCAGCAACATGCCAATGGTGCCCACCCACAGTGCGGTGAAAAGGGCCTGGCTCTTCTTGAGGTCCAGCGTCTCGCGCGAAATTTCGATCACGGCACTGCCCAACGGGGCAGGGCGCGCTTGGCCCGAAAGCAACTCCAGGGAAAACAGGTCTTCCATGGGAACCACGGTGGGCAGAATTTTTTCCACGCGTACATCCAGCCCGACCGCCTGCTGGCGGGCGATGTAGTCGGCGCTTTCAAGTTCTGCCAACTGGCGCAGTTCCGAGTTGCCGCTACTGGCCAGAATGTCGCCATTGGTATCAAACAGCAGCACCGCCTTGACGTCGGGGGCTTTCTGGATGTCCTGCACCACCGATTGCAGGCTGGCGGTGTTGCCGGAAAACAGCCCGTAAGCGCTGAACAGCGCAACCTGGCGGGCCAACATGTCCACCCGTTGCTGGTGCGACTCCTCCAGGTCCTGTACGCGCCCCTGCCAGAAGATGCTGGCGATGGTCCCGACGACGAGGAGCACCGGAATTACCGATGCCAACGCCATGCGCGTCCGAATGGTCCGGCCGATCACGGCCGCTTCTCCAGCTTGTACAGCCGCTCGGTCAGGGTCTTGGCGTCGAGCGACAGCCCGAGCGAGCGGGCCACATAGTCATTGGTGCTGACGGTGAAGTTGCCGGGATACTGGCTGGCGCCCAGCGCTCCGGCTTGCAGGAAATGTGCTGCCATGCCGGCCAGTTGCAAGCCGGCTTGCCCCGGCGTGGTGTGCACGGCCATCAGCGCGCCAGCCTTGACGTAGGCTGGAGAAAACGCGACGACGGGCGTTCTGGCCCGGTAGCTGGTGAGCAAGATATTGGACACGGTGGCACTGTTGTACACCGCGCCATCCGCCATTGCCAGCAAAACATCGGAGTCTTGCAGGGCCGCGTGCAGCGCATGGATCAATGGGCTGCCGTCGTTGACGCTGCCTTCCACCAAGTCCATGCCACGCTGCTGCAGTGCAGCCGACAGCGCGCCCTGCAGGGACACCGATTCAGGGCCCCACACCACGCCCACGCGGCGGCCCTTGGGCAGTGCCAGTCGCAACAGGTCCAACTGCCTGGAAAGCGGCTGGTCCAGGTACAGGGCAGTCACATTGGCAGCCGTCTTCTTACCCACTTCCGTGAGCACCTGGTCATAGCCGGAGCGCGGAATCAACCCGGCGATGACTGCTGGATGGGGGCTGCGTGCCAGAACCTGGCGCAATGCGTCCGTCCCCAGGCTGACAACGATGCGGGCATCCTGCAGGCACGCCCCGCCTTCGGCGGACTCCAAGCCAAGCACCACCTGCACCTCTTGCCGCGCCAGGCCATTGCGGGCGAGCTCTTGCGTTAAGACATCAGACGCCTCCTGAAAGGCGGCCACCTTGCTGCTGCTGACCACGCAGACCGTACTCGCCCAAGCCGGGGCGAGCACGCAGGCAAGCCCTGCGAGACACCATCGGAGCGAGCGGAGGAATGCTTGCATCGTGGGAGCGTCAGTTCTCGATCTTCAGCGTCAACAATGTGCGCCGGTTGAACAGGAACTTGTGGTCCCCATCTTCGTAGGGATCGCCCATGTTTTGCACGGTGAGCGCGAGTTCGGCCTGGTTGCCGCCCAGGCGGAATTCCTTGGCCAAGCGCAGATCGGTGCGTTTCATGGAAAACAGCCATCCGCGCCCCGCAGTCGACATCAGTGCCAGGTCCTCGGACACCTGCTGCATTACCGACAGGTTCCAGCCCCGGTCGAAGTGGTGCATCAGAGCCAGGCTGGCGGCGTAACGCGGGGCGCCATGCTCCATCCGAAAACGGGTGTTGCTGCCGGCGGCTGAATTGGCATGGATGTCGGTCCAAGTTTGCGTGAGCTGAACGCGGGTGGCAGGGCTGGGTGTCCACTTGAGCTGCCATTCGATGCCGTTGATGTCATCGTTAGCGACATTCCAGTACGTGTCGGGTGACGTTCCTTCGCTTTGGGAGATGCCGTCGGTAATCTGCTCCTGGAACAGCCGGATGTCGCCACTAAAGTTCCCGTTTTCAGGTGCAAAGTAGTAACCCAGCTCCCTGGAAAATAGCTTCTCCCGCTGCAGCGTGCCTTCGTTCAGGACGAAGTAGGGCGTGGGATTTTGTCCATTGATATCGCGGTAGCGGACGCGGGCATATTTTTCGTAAGGGCTTGGGGGGCGGAACGCGGTGGAAGCACCGGCGCGCAGGGTATGGCCGGGCGCTGCATGCCAGTTCAACATCAGACGCGGGGACAGAGTGCCTCCGTCGCTGGAGCTTTGCTCGGCCAATGCCCCTGCATTGAGCAGTAGCTGGTCGGTCAGGCGCCATTCCGCACTGCCGAATACCCGGAAGAAGTCGGTTGCCATGTGGGCGGTCAGATCAAACAACCGGGGTGCCATCACATCTTCCTGGCGGAATTCGGCCCCCCACGCAACCCGCAATGCGGGGTTCAGGCGCACGGTATGCAAAGCGGTCACGCTGTCTACAACCTCCCGCCCTCCCGCGTCGATGGGTGCCATGTAGTAGGGGCCAGGCACCATGTATTGGAAGATGTCGCGAAGCGTGTTTTCGGTGTGCGACAGGTTGATCGCCAGATCTTGTGACTCATCCAGCGCACGACGCCAGTCCAACTGCACAAAATGCGAATCCAGGGTCCAGGGGCGTGCCGAGTTGCCCGAGAAATCTGCCGGGTCTCCGCGACCGGCCTGCACCTGCACATTGCCCGCGCGCAGCTCCAGTTCGGCGGCATGCTCCAGAGCCAGATGGGCAGACAGTTGCAGCCGACTGGTCTGGTTCTTGCCGTTGGCCCCTTCGAGACCGTCGGAACGGGCCGTGTCGGCACTGATCCGGTACGCGCCACCGTTGTGGCTCCAGCCCAAACGCAGCCCGGCATCGGCAACGCCGTTTTCGCCTCGGGTGATGCTGGCCGCAGCTCCCTGGGTGTCATGTACATCGCGTGTAACGATATTGACCACGCCCAAAAACGCACGCGCGCCATAGGTGGCGGAATTGGAGCCGCGCAGGATTTCGATGCGCTCAATATCGTCCAGCGCCACCAGTTGCCAGCCGACGCCGACCGATCCCTGCAGCAGGCTGGAGTAAACCGAGCGCCCGTCAATCAGCACCTGAATGCGGTTGGGAAAGTCGTCATTGCGGCCGTGGTAGGTGGCGGTGGTGGCGTCGGCTTCGTAGGCGGTGGTGGTCTGAAACCCCGGCACAAAGCGCAACACATCGACCAATTCCCGCGCACCGGTCATGCGGATGAATTCACGGTCCAGAATGGTGACCGCACCGGGCGTGTCGGCGAGGGGTTGCGCCAGGCGCGAGACCGAAATGACCGTGGGTACATCGGCCAGGTAGTCGCTTTCGGATACCGCGCGTCCAGCCGGCGGGGTAGTCGCGCCCACAGGCACTTGTGCCATGGCCATGTGGGTGCACAGGCAGGCAAAAAGCACAGCAAATTGTGGATAGGTCACGACATTCCTCCCAGGTGGGCCCTTTGAATGGTGGGGCACCCTGTATCTTATGTCTCCTATTAGACCCTAACTCCTTAGATGATTCCCTTAAATTTGACGGTCTAAACCGGCAACTAGTGGTTTTTGGCAAACGCCAGCATGTGAAAAACCGCATGCTCCGGCGTGTAGCGGTAGTCGACGCCTTGCGGACAAGCGATGCGGGCCAAGCAGCCCTGCTGCATGCAACGTCCCTGCGGCTGGGCGTGCAGGTGAGCGGCACAAGCCTCGACCCGGTAGCCGGTGCCGGTAAAGGCGCTCACGGGGCAGGCGGTGAGGCAAGGTTGGCCGCTGCATTGCGCGCACAGCGAGGGCATGGTTGCCGCCGCCAGCCGGTCAGTGCTTTCCCGTTGCAGCGCTGCAGCATCGTCACGGTCAAGCTCCGGCAGCGCCAGGGCAAAGCGGTAGGCGTGCCAGAGGCCAAAGCGCGGATGCATGCGCAACATCAGCGGGCTGGGGCGGGTGTCTTCGCTGCGGTCGGCCCAGCGCTGAAACGGGTGGTAGGGCGGCCCTTCAAAAGGGAACAGGGCACGACCGCCCCAACGGGCTGCCAAGTCGGTGCCGATGGCGGCGCTCCAGCGGTCCAGCGGGTCGGGTTGTCCGTCCTGATAGAAGGTGGAAGCCTTGAAGTGGGGCCAGAAGTCCGAGCCGGCCACGCCCACCATCCAGACCACGGCCGCCGGGGCTCCGCCGGGCAAGGAGGGCAGTGCGTCGGAGGCTTCTGGCACCCAGCCGCCGCGCACGCGCAGGCCGTGCGTATCGAGTGCAGCTTGCAGGGCTTGTCGGGTGGCGTTTGTCATGGCTGACTTAAAAGGAACGGGTGCGTGGCGCGCCCGATGCGGTGGCGGTCACCACGGCTTCGAAAAACAACGCACCATCGATGTCGTTGTTCACCGCGTTGTCGATCTGACTGAACTCCACGCTGACCTGATCGGCACCGGCGGCCAACGCGTTGTCCCGCGCCTCGGCGGCCGCCAGGGCGCGGGCCTGTTCCAGCGCATGCTCCAGCATCTCAAAATCCTGCGGCCCGGTTTTGGCAAAAACCCGGAAGGTTCCGCGCACCGGCTGGGTCACGGTGATATGGATGCGCTGCGACACCTGGCCCAGCACCGCGCCTACCGCATTCGCCACCTCGGCAAAGCGGGGCACCTGCAGTTGCATGCCCAGGCGGCGCGCCACTTCGGGGTAATAGCTGGCCGCCGGCGCACCCACCGCCACCAGCGGCATGTCCGGGGCAAAGCGCAGGGAAAACACGGCGGGCGGTGCGCTGGTTGCGGTGGCATCTGCTGGCGTGCCGTGTGCCTGCAGCGCCATGCCGGTCAGCAGCGCCGCCATGTTGCTGGCGCGCTCCTCGTTAAAGTGCCCGGCGTC
>CAKZJN010000057.1 GCA_936943465.1 uncultured Rhodoferax sp. | reverse complement strand
GCAATGTCACGCGCCACTTCGAGCTGTTTCTCATGCTGCTTGCTGCTGTTGGCATGACTGCAATCCACCATCAGGGTGGCTGGCAACTTGGATTTTTCCAGCTCTGCACAGGCTGCAGCTACGCTCGCGGCGTCGTAATTGGGCGCCTTGCCGCCGCGCAGAATGACGTGGCAATCCTTGTTGCCCTTGGTTTGAACAATCGCTACCTGACCGTTCTTGTGCACGGACAGGAAGTGGTGGCCACCCGCGGCGGCCTGAATTGCGTCGGTTGCGATTTTGATATTGCCGTCGGTACCATTCTTGAAGCCGATGGGTGCCGACAGGCCGGAGGCCAGCTCGCGGTGCACCTGGCTCTCGGTGGTGCGCGCACCAATGGCGCCCCAGGAAATCAGGTCGCCCAGGTACTGGGGCGAAATCACGTCCAGGAATTCGCTGCCGGCGGGCAGGCCCATGCGGTTGATCTCAATCAGCAACTGGCGCGCGATGCGCAGACCCTCGTCGATGCGGAAGCTCTCGTCCAGGTAGGGGTCGTTGATCAGGCCCTTCCAGCCCACCGTGGTGCGGGGCTTTTCGAAATACACGCGCATCACGATTTCCAGCGTGTCGGCGTACTTCAGGCGCATCTCCTTCAGGCGACGGGCGTATTCCAGCGCGGCTGCGGGATCGTGGATGGAGCAGGGGCCAATGATCACCAGCAAGCGGTCGTCGGTGCCGGCCATGATGTTGTGAATGGTGTGGCGGGTGTCGGAAATCAGCTTTTCGACGGGTGTTCCCTGAATCGGAAAAAAGCGGACCAGGTGTTCGGGAGGTGGCAGCACAGTAATGTCCTTGATGCGTTCGTCATCGGTAATGCCGGTACGGTCGGCGCTGGTGTGGGCTTTGGTCGTCATGGGCTGGATTCCTGGTTAAAACAAAAAAGACATAAAAAAACCGCCGGGGGTGCCGGCGGTTTTTGGGAGATTCGGAACCTTTTTCAGGTACGTTCAACTCTCTCTACCGCCGCAGGCGCTGGAGAACCAAAAGTAGCTAAAAAAGAAAGTCACTGAATACATGGCCGGCAATGTATCACAAGTCTTTGACGGCTTTCTTGCGGGCCACTCAAGCCAGAAAGTAGCGCCACAACCCATAGGCCACAAAACCGCTGACGATCGCGCCCAGCGTATGCCGGGTGGTGAAGGCCACGGCAGCAGCCACAAGCGAACCGGGTAAATAGGCGTTGTGCCATGTCAAATCCACCGCGCCCTGCGGCGCCAGCGCCATTGGCACGATCAGCGCCGTCAGCACGGCCGCCGGCACATAGCGCAAGGCTCGCTCCAGCCAGTCCGGAAACGCCAGGCCATGGCCAAACACCAGAAAGCTCAGGCGAATGCCGTAGGTCACCACCACCATGCCGAGCAGCACCCACACCAGATCGCCGGTCATGTGGAGGGCTCCTTGGAAGTGGCCGAAGGGGATGGTTCAGCGCGCGCCGCCCAGGCTTCCATCACCACGCCCGCCACCACTCCAGCGGATGCCGCCAGCATCAGACCCAGTTTGTAGGGCAGATCACGCGCCAGCAAGGCCACCACACCGGCCACCAGCGCAGCAAACAGCGTGGGCCGATGGCGCAACTGCGGCGCCACGATGGCAGCGAAAGTAGCCACCATGGCGAAGTCCAGCCCGAGCGAGGCCAAGCCCGGCACGCTCTGCCCCAGCAACACGCCCACCACGGTCCAGACCTGCCAGTTGAAGTACATGGCCAGCGAAGAACCCAGCCAATAGCGTGCGCCGTCCTGCACATCGGCATGCTGTCGCAACCGGTTTTCCAC
>CAKZJN010000056.1 GCA_936943465.1 uncultured Rhodoferax sp. | reverse complement strand
CCCGCCGCAATGGCCACCGGGAACATCCACATCGGCACCATGACGGGGAAGTTGAACGGCGTAATGCCGGCCACCACACCCAGCGGCTGGCGCAGCGTCCAGTTGTCGATGCCGGTGCTTACCTGGTCGGTGAAGTCACCCTTGAGCAACTGTGCAATGCCGCAGGAGAACTCGACGATATCAATGCCGCGCGCCACTTCGCCCTGCGCATCGGTAAACACCTTGCCGTGCTCGGCCGTGATGACGCGGGCAAACTCGTCCTTGCGGGCGTTCAGCAGCTCCAAAAACTTGAATAGGATGCGCGCGCGACGGATCGGCGGCGTGTCGGACCAGGCCGGAAACGCGGCGCGGGCAGACGCCACGGCGGCGTCCACATCGGCCGCGTTACCCAGGCGCACCTGCCGCGCCACCGCGCCGGATGCCGGGTTGTAAACGGGCTGGGTGCGGGTGCTGCTGCCGGCGGTGCGGGCCCCCTGAATGTATTGGGCTACTTCGGTGGAATCGGTGTACGGGATCATCGGGTTCTTTTCAAAAGGGGAAGGAATACAGCTTATTGGGGTGCGAGCATCCACTCGTGTGCCGGGTCATTCTTGAAGACCCAGAAGCGCTTGGGGCCAGCCATTACGTTGAGGTAGTACAGGTCGTAGCCGTGGGGTGCTACCACCGGGTGGTAACCGCGCGGCACCATCACCACGTCGTGGTTCTCCACGGCGCAGGCTTCGTCCAGGCTGCGGTCGTCGGTGTAGACGCGCTGAAAGGCGAAGCCCTGCGGCGGATTCAGCCGGTGGTAATAGGTTTCCTCCAGCATCGTCTCCACAGGCGGCTGCTCCACATCGTGCTTGTGGGGCGGGTAGCTGGAACTGTGGCTTTGCGGTGTGATCACTTCGACCACCAGGAGGTGGGCCGCGCGCGGGTCGTCGTGCGGCAGGATGTCGCACACATAGCGCGTGTTGCTGCCCTTGCCGCGCACGCTGCGGCGCATGGCGGCGGAGTCAATCACGCTCACGCTGCGGGTTGCGTCGTCGCACGGGGCGCTGCACAACGCAACTTCGGCTGACGTGGTCGTTCCCGCAGCGCCAGTGATCTTTACCGTCTTGCCCGAGGGCACATAAACGGACGCGGGCGACTTCTCTTCAAACACGCTGCTGCGACCACCCAGGCTGGCATAGGTCTGGCCGTCTACTTCCACGTCCACCGTGCCGGTGAGCACCACCAGGCAAAGTTCGCGCGTGCCCGTGGCCACGGTTTCCGATTCGCCCGCAGCAAGTCGCACGGCCCGAAAGCCCACATGCGTCCAGCCGGCGCGCTCGGGGGTGACGTTGACGATTTCGCGGCCTTCCGGGGCGGCTTTGGCGAGCAGGGGGCTGACCATGGTGATGTCCTTAGCTCAGTTCGTTGACGAGCGCGCGCAGGGTCTCGTAACCCTTCTTGGCATACGCGTAACTCGGGGCCACGGCGGGGTCCTGTTCGGCTTCCACCACCAGCCAGCCCTCGTAGCCAGCGTTCTTCAGGGTGCTGAGCACGGCGCGGTAGTCGATGCTGCCGTCGCCCGGCACGGTAAAGATGCCGTTGAGCACGCCATTCAAAAAGCTCCACTGGTCGTTGCGGGCCTGGGCAATCACCGGCACGCGCACGTCCTTGCAGTGCACATGCACCACGCGCTTCAAATGCTTGGTCAGCAGGGGCACCGGATCGGCCGCGCCGCCGTAGAACGCATGGCCGGTATCAAACAGCAGAAACACCTTGGCCGGGTCGGTCAGGTCCATCAGTTTGTCGATGTCAGCGGGCGACTCCACATAGGCACCCATGTGGTGGTGGTACGCCAGTTTGATGCCGTAGGTCTTCAGGAGGTGTTCGCCAAAGGCGTTCAGGCGCTCGGCATAGCCCGCCCATTGCGCGTCATTGGCAAAGCTGGGGCGCTTGGTGACCGGCGTGTCGATCTGGCCTTGCACGGTGCCGGCGCATTCGCCATACACCACCACCTTCACGCTGTTGTATTGGAGCTTGCTCATGTGCGCTTTGCAGCGCTCGATCTCAGCCGCTACGGCGTCGGCATTGCTCTGGCCGGGCTCCACTTCGGCCAGGAAGCCGGAGTACCAACCCGACACACAGCGCAGGCCGTATTCGTCGAGTTTGGCCTTGAGTGCGGGGCCTTCCTTGGGAAACTTGTTGCCCAACTCAAAGCCTTCGTAGCCGATTTCCTTGCCTTCGCGCAGCGCGGTTTCCAGAGGCGTTTCGCCACCCAGGGCCGGCATGTCGTCGTTGAACCAGGAGATGGGGTTGATACCGATGTTGACGTTCCAGGTCATAGCAATTCTCGCTTCGTAAAAGAGGGTTAATCAGACGCGTTGGTTCTTGCGGGCTTCCAGAAAGCCGGCGTGGGCCGCTTGCACTTCGGGGCGGGTCGACACTTCGGGAATGCCCACTTCCCACCAGCATCCGCCTTCTGCAGTGACCCGGGTGTGCGTGGTGTCAATCACCAGCACCTGGGTGCGTTGGGCCGCGCGGGCACGGGCCATCTCACGCTTGAGTTCGGCCACGTCTTTGACGTGCACCGCATCAGCGCCCATGGAGCGCGCGTGCAGGGCAAAGTCAATGCGGCTGGCCTCGCCGCCTTCGCCAATGCAGTCGTCCAGCATGTTGTTGAACTTCGCGCTGCCGGTGGCAGTTTGCAGGCGTTGAATGCAGCCATAACCCCGGTTGTCCAGCACCACGATGATGAGCTTCTTGCCCAGCATGACGGAGGTGGCCAGCTCGGAGTTCATCATCATGTAGGAGCCGTCGCCCACCATCACGATCACCTCCTGGTCGGGGCGCGCCATCTTCACACCCAGCGCGCCAGCAATCTCATAGCCCATGCAGGAGTAGCCGTATTCCATGTGGTAGTTGCCCGGCAGGCTGGCACGCCAGAGCTTGTGCAACTCGGCGGGCAGTGTGCCTGCTGCGCACAGCGCTACGTCGCGCGTGCCGCTGTCACCACCGGCATCGTTCAGCGAATCGCGCACGGCACCAATCACCTCGGCGTCGTAGGGCAAGGTACCTGGCGCGGGAACGTGGGTGGTGAGCGCGGTCACTTTGTTGACCCAGCCTGCCGCCTCTGCTTTGGCGCGTTGGGTCCACGCAGCGTCTGCTGCCCAGCCGCCCAGTGCAGAAGTTAGTTGTTCCAGCCCGACCTTGGCGTCGGCCACCAGCGAGGTGCCGCTCCATTTGCTGGCGTCAAAGTGCTGCACATTCAAACTCAGCAGTTTGGACTTGGCAAACAGCGCGTGCGAGCCGGTGGTGAAGTCCTGCAGGCGCGTGCCCACGGCGAACACCACATCGGCCTCGCGCGCCAGCAAATTGGCGGCAGGGCCGCCGTCCACGCCAATGGCACCCAGGTTGAGCGGGTGGTCCCACGCCAAGGCGCTTTTTCCCCCGTGCGACTCGACCACCGGAATGCCATAGGCCTCGGCAAACGCACGCAGGGTGTCGCAGGCCTGGCTGTAGAGCACGCCGCCACCGGCCACGATCATCGGGCGCCGGGCGGTCTTGAGCAGAGCGACTGCGCGCTGCAATTCGATGGCATCGGCCGGTGGGCGGCGGAAGCGAATCACCTCGGGCTCAAAGAAACTGGTCGGGTAATCAAACGCGTGGGCCTGCACGTCTTGCGGCAGCGCCAGACACACCGGGCCGCAGTTGGCCGGGTCGGTCATGACTTGAATAGCGCGCGGCAACGCGGTCAGCAACTGCTCTGGGCGGTTAATGCGGTCAAAGTAGCGGGTGACCGGGCGGAAGCAATCGTTGGCCGACACATCGCCTTGCTGAAAACTCTCCACCTGCTGCAGCACCGGGTCGGGCGCACGCGTTGCAAAGGTGTCGCCGGGCAGCAGCAGCAAAGGGATGCGGTTTACATGGGCCACGGCAGCGGCTGTCACCATGTTGGTGGCACCGGGGCCAATGCTGCTGCTCACCGCCATCATGCGCTGGCGCAGGTGCGCCTTGGCAAAGCCCACGGCGGCCAGGGCCATGCCCTGCTCGTTGTGGGCGCGGTAGGTTGGCAGCGCCTCGCGCTCAGCCCACAGGGCTTCGCCCAGTGCCGCCACATTGCCGTGACCGAAGATCGCAAACACACCGCCGCAATACGGCTGGATGCTGCCGTCGGCCATTTCCACGCGCAGCGCGGCCAGGTACTTTGTCAGCGCCTGCGCCATGGTCAATCGAATGCTTGTCATTGCCTTGTTCTCCTGTATCAAGCCACGGTGCGAATCAGGCTGCGGCGGTTGCGCCAGGCGTCCACCAGCACGGTGTAGTTGGCTGCCACGCGGGTCACGAATGTAGCGTCATCGGTCTCACCGCGCAGCCACGCAAGCGACTCCGCCACCCACAGGCTGCGGCCCACCATAA
>CAKZJN010000055.1 GCA_936943465.1 uncultured Rhodoferax sp. | reverse complement strand
TGCCTGGCACCCATTGCCAAGGTGATGCACGACAAGTGGGGCATCAAGCGCGGCCTGATGACCACGGTGCACGCTGCTACCGCCACACAAAAGACGGTGGACGGCCCGTCCAACAAAGACTGGCGCGGCGGCCGCGGCATTCTGGAAAACATCATCCCTTCCAGCACCGGTGCTGCCAAGGCCGTGGGCGTGGTGATTCCGGAACTCAACAAGAAGCTCACCGGCATGTCCTTCCGCGTGCCCACTTCTGATGTGTCGGTGGTGGATCTGACCTGCGAACTCAACAACCCCGCCACACTGGCAGAAATCTGCGCTGAAATGAAGGCACAGAGCGAAGGCGCGTTGAAGGGCGTGCTGGGTTACACCAACGACAAAGTGGTGGCCACCGACTTCCGTGGTGAGACCTGCACCAGCGTGTTTGATGCGGACGCCTCCATCGCGTTGGATGGCACCTTCGTCAAGTTGGTGAGCTGGTACGACAACGAGTGGGGCTACTCCAACAAGTGCCTGGAAATGGTGCGGGTAGTGGCCAAATAGGGTTCACCCCCGTGGCGGCTGGCGCCGCCTTCCCCCTTGCAGGGGGCGCTACCGGCAGACCGGCTAAGCCGGGTCTGCGGTAGCCCTGGCGTCAGACACGCTTCGGAAGCGTCCTTTTACTCGCGCGCCTTCGGGCGCGCTTTTTTTACCCTTACCTGCCCCTCACTCCATGCAAATCGGCGTTGTCTACGCGGCCCTGGCCTATACGCTGTGGGGGCTGTTTCCGCTGTTCTTCAAGCGTCTGTCTGCGGTAGAACCGTTGGAAGTGGTGCTGCACCGCGTGGTCTGGTCGCTGGTGTTTGTGCTGGTGGTGCTGGCAGTGCTCAAGCGCTGGGGCTGGTTGCGTGACGTGTTGCGCACGCCGCGGGTGGTCGCAACGTTTGCCCTATCTGCCACCTTGCTGTCGGCCAACTGGTTGATCTACATCTGGGCCGTTACCAACAACCATGTGCTGGACGCCAGCTTGGGTTACTTCATTCTGCCGCTGGTCAATGTGGCGTTGGGCTTTGTGTTTCTGCACGAACGACCGCGCCCTGTGCAGTGGCTGGCGTTTTCGATTGCCTGCGCCGGCGTGGCCTGGCTGACGCTGCAGGCCGGGCATGTGCCCTGGGTGGCCTTGGCCCTGGCCTTGACCTTTGGCCTGTACGGTTTGCTGCGCAAATTGGCCCCTCTGGGCGCGCTCGAAGGCCTGTCACTGGAGACCTTGCTGCTGGCCCCTTTTGCGCTGGGCTTGCTGGTCTGGATGACCTGGCGGGGTCAGGGCGCATTGGCAGGCCAAGACACATCCCTGGTGGCATGGCTGGTGCTGGCCGGTCCGGTCACCGCCATTCCGTTGCTGCTGTTTGCCGCCGGGGCCCGGCGCATTCCCTTGTCGATGATGGGCATCCTGCAGTACATCGCGCCCTCCATTCTGGTGCTGCTCGGCGCATGGCTTTACAACGAGCCGTTTGCCGGGCCGCGTCTGGTCGGCTTTGTGCTGATTTGGGTAGCGCTGGCGGTCTACAGCGTAGAGGGCTGGTTGCGCAGCCGCTCGCGTTAGTACCGATGCCGCAGCCGCGCGCCTGCGGCACCATGGCCTGGTTCAAGGAGCCTTTATGCCATCCAGCAGCAACCCTTCCCAGCGCGTCCTGATCACTGCCGCCGGCAGTGGCATCGGCTTTCAGACGGCCATCGACTACCTGGCCGACGGCGCACAGGTGTTCATTTGCGATGTCGATGCCCTCGCGCTCAACGCCGCGCTGGCGCAACAGCCGCATCTGTCCGGCATGGTGTGTGATGTGTCCGACGAGGCGCAGGTGCAGCAGTTGTTTGCCGCCGCCTTGCAGGCGCTGGGCGGGCTGGACGTGCTGGTCAACTGCGCCGGCATTTCCGGCCCCACCGCCGAGGTGGTTGACATGGCCTTTGCCGACTGGCGTCAGTGCCTGGCGGTCAATCTGGACGCCACGTTTTTGTGCTGCCGCGAGGCGGGCCGGGTGTTGCGGGCGCAGGGTTCGGGTGCCATCGTGAACCTTTCGTCCACGGCCGGGCTCTATGGCTTTCCGAGGCGGGCGCCCTACGCCAGCGCCAAGTGGGCCATCCGGGGCCTGACCAAAACGCTGGCGCAGGAACTGGGTCCCTCCGGTGTGCGGGTGAATTGTGTGTGTCCGGGGTCGGTGGAGGGGGATCGCATGGACCGCGTGATTGCGGCCGAGGCGCAAAAAACCGGCCGCACCGAGGCCGAGGTGCGCGACTTGTTTACCCAGACCGCCTCGCTGCGCAGCTTTGTTTCAGCGCAGGATATTTCCGCTGCCATCCGCTACCTCACGTCGCCGCAAGGCGCGCGCGTGTCGGGGCAGGAACTGGTGGTCGACGGCCACACCGAGACGCTTTAGGTGCTGCTTAGACCTTGCGGCTCAGCATGCTCTGAAAGCGGTCGAGTTCGCGCGTGACCTGCAGCGCCTGTTCGGAGGGGAACTGCCAGATCACGTCCTTGGTGGTGCGCTCGGTTACCTTGATGATCGACTTGCCGCTATCGTCGTCCACCGAAAATTCCAGATCCGAGCTCAGGTTGCTCACCCGGTTTTGCATGCTGGCCACCAGCTTGTTCAGCTCTTCGGGGCCGGGCGTCGGGTCTTGCTGCGCGGCGGTCACGGGCGCTGGCGCAGCTTGTACGGGTGACGGAGCCGCTGTGCCTGCCGACGCGACGCGACCCGACCCCGACGGCAACGCGCTGCCGATACCAACAGCCGGCATGTTTGCGGTGCTACTGATAGTGGACATGGTGCTGATTGCCATGATGAACCTTTCGAAGAATTGAAAGCAAGCGGCTGCGTCACCCGACCCTGGGGCGGATGGAGGCGACGCAAAACGCCATAACCCAAGGAGGTTATCGACGTCGCCTTGCTGAACTTGAGGATTTTTTTTGACCACCGGCACTGGGAGGCCGGTGGGGCTCGGGACGCCTAGACCGCGCGTGACCGGATACGGGTCTCGACCTCGGAAAAACCTTGAATCACCAGTGCCACCAGCGCCTGGCTGGTGCCCGGAGAACCGGCCCGACCTTCACGTTCCAGCGCCTCGCACAAGGCACCCAGCCGCATGGCGCCGACCGAACGCGAAGAAGATTTCAGCTTGTGCGCCAACTCGCCGGCCTGCGGCCAATGGGCAGCGCTTGCCGCTTCGCGCAAACCGGTAATGGTTTCGCCAGCGGTGAGCAGGTATTTGTCGAGCAGGCGCGTCTGGGTCGCCTGGTTGTCGCCCACGATGCGTTGCAGGGCGCTGGGGTCCCAGACGGGCAGGCCTTCGGCAACGGCTGCTACCGGAGGAATCTGCGGTGCGGCTACAGGTTCGGCAGGCAAGGCAACCACCGATGGCGCGGCAATGGGACTTGGGCTGTGGCTGGGGCCATGGCTGTGACTGCGCGCTGCCCCCTGCGGCCGCGCAATCCAGTGGGCCAGCGTGACAAACAACAGGTCCGGATCAATCGGTTTGGTGAGCACCTCGTTCATGCCAGCGGCAAGGCAGCGTTCGCGGTCCTCTGCCCCGGCATTGGCGGTCATGGCCAGCACGATGGTTTGTGCCAGCGCCGGATCGCTGCGAATGCGCCGGGTTGCTTCGTGCCCGTCCATCACTGGCATTTGCACATCCATCAGAACCGCGTCAAAGTGGCCGCCGTGCAGCGCCTCCAGCGCCTGGGCACCATGGCTTGCGAGTGCCACCTCCACGCCCACATCGCTCAAAAGGTCGCTGGCAACCTCCTGGTTGAAATCGTTGTCGTCCACCACCAGCACGCGCTTACCGCGCAGCGCGGCAATGGCGTGTACCGGGTCAGTGTCCCATTCCTCCTGCGGTGCCGGGCTCTCAGCCGTTTCAAAGCGGCACACAAACCAGAAGGTGCTGCCCACGTTGGGCGCACTCACGGCTCCGACTTCGCCACCCATCAGGTAGGCCAATTGCCGGCAAATGGCCAGGCCCAGACCGGTGCCGCCAAAGCGGCGCGTGGTGGAGTTGTCACCCTGTTCAAACGCGCGGAACAAGCGGGCAATCTGCTCGCTTTCCATACCAATGCCGGAGTCTTCCACCTCAAAACTGAGTTGGCAGGTGCCGGATTGGTCGGTAGATGCCGGGTCCCGCAACAACCCGACGCGCAGCGTGATCCGGCCATGCTGGGTGAATTTGCTGGCGTTGTTGAGAAAGTTGATCAGGATTTGACCGACCCGCAGTCCATCGCAGCGGATAAACCGCGGCACCTCGGGCGCCACTTCGAGTGCCAGGCTCAGGTCCTTCTCGTGGGCTTTGCCCTCGCCCATGTGCACCACTTGCTGTAGCAGTTGCTGCACGTCGCATACGTTGACATCCAGTTCCAGCTTACCGGCGTCAATCTTGGAGAAGTCCAGGATGTCGTTGATGATGTTCAACAGGTGCGTGCCCGAGCGCTGAATTTTTTCGAGGTATTCCTGTTGCTGCGCCGTGGGCTCGTTCTTGATTGCCATGTACACCATGCCCATGATGGCGTTCATGGGGGTACGGATTTCGTGGCTCACATTGGCCAGGAACTGCCCGCGGCTGCGTTTGGCCAACTCGGCGCTGTCCAGCGCCACGGCCAGTTCGCGGGTGCGTTCGAGCACGCGCGACTCCAGGCTTTCATTGAGCTGCTGCAACTGGTGCTGGAACGCCACGCGCTCGGTCGCATCGCTGATAAAGCCGTGCCACACCACACTTCCATCGGGCAATGATTCGGGGCGCGCCTGCCCCTGACGCCAATGCCGGCCCCGGCCTGGAATATCGACTTGAAATTCTTCGGCCCAAGTATTCAGGGTGCGCGCCGAGCGCAAAACCGACTGCACAAACGCATCACGGCCCTCCGGAACCACGGCGTCGAACACTTGAGAGGCGTCCTGCCAGACCTCATCGGGCGTCAGTCCGAACATGTCGCGAACGCCTTCGCTGGCAAACGGGGCGCTGAACTTGCCTTCCGGATTCATCATGAACTGGAACAGGACGCCCGGAATTTCCTGCGACAACTTCTGCAACAGGTCATGGCTTTCCTGCAGCTCGGCCTCAATGCGCTTGCGCGCGGTGATGTCCTGGATGCTGCCCACCATGCGCAGCGGCTTGCCATGGGCGTCGAATTCCACTTCGCCGTTACCGGCAACCCAGCGCTTGGCGCCGTCACTCGGGCGCGTGATGCGGTAGTCCAGGCGGAAATCGACATTTCCGCGCATCACCAGTTCCAAATGGTCCGTCGCAAGTTGGCGGAACTCCGGGTCAATCAACTGATTCCAACCGGCGACGTCGCGCACAAAGTCCGGCCCGATGCCAAAAAGCGCGTCGAGCTGCGGGCTGCTTTCCCAGAGCCCGGTGTGGGCATCCAGCACATAGGTGCCCAAGCCGGCCAGTTCCTGGGCCTTGCGGATGACCACTTCGTTATTCAGTAGCGCCTGCCGGATGCGAACCTCTTCGCTGGTGTCCCGGAAGGTCAGCACCTCACCTTGCACCTCGCCCGCCACGCGCATCGGGGCGCTGGTGTAGTGCACGTCAAAACTGCTGCCATCCCTGCGCCAGAACACTTCGTTGTCGACACTGAAGGCACGCCCCAGTTTGAGTGCCATATGGCCGCTGCACTCCGAGGCGGGGTAGTGGCTGCCATCGGCGCGGGTGTGGTGAAACAGCGAGTGCGCGTGTTGACCAACGATTTCTTCGGGCTGGTAACCCAGCAGCTCGGCGCCGCACGGGTTGATAAAGGTCACGACCCCGTTAAGGTCGACCCGGCACAGGCCATCACCCACCGAGTCCAGAATGCGCTGGGCATAGTGATCGGCTTCGGCAATGGACAGGGCAGCCAGCTTTTGGTCGGTGATGTCGTAGAGCACCACCAGGTGAATATCAACAAAGGCCGTTCCCAGGGGCACCGCCTGGGCCAGCACGGTGCGCCGGCTTCCATCCTTGCAGCGGATGATGACCTCCATGGTCTCAAAGTCCCGGCCTTCACGGCGCGCTTTATCCACGCGCTCCAGCCAGGCCTTTCCGACCCATTCGCGGTAGTCCGGTTCCGGGTACGCCAGCGGCCACCAGGCATCGAGGGTGGGAATATCGTCCACCGTGTAGCCAAAGGTTTCCCGGAAGGACTTGTTCAGGAAGGTGATGTTGCCCTGGGTGTCATTCAGGCAAAACGGAACCGGACAGATTTCAAAGATGGCTTGCAGGCGCTTTTCGCTCGCAGCCACCTCGGCTTCTGCGCGGCGTTTGCTCGACACGTCGCTGACTAGCAGGATGAAGTGGCCCGGATTGGGGCTGTGCAGGTCCATCAGCAACCACTTGCCGAGGTGTGCCACATAGCGCTCGAAGGTGGGCGTCTCCCCATGCTGCACCATGCGAACCAGTGCCTGTAGCAACGCCTCATCGTGCTCGGTGCCGGAGAAGGGCAGAGCCGCTGTGCGTTGTCCGATCACCGCATCACCGCACAGCGCGGAATAGGCGGCGTTGAAATACAGCACCGTAAAACCTGCCGGTGCGTCCCCGGTGGTTTCCAGCCTGCCGTAGACCATGCCGCGCGGCATGGCGCCAAACAAAGTTTGCAGCACAGTGGTGTCGATGGCGCCGGCACTGGCGCCTGTTGCCGGCGCCGTTGCCGCGGGCAACGGATGGGTTTCCATGGCGTTCAGACCTGAGAAAGCAGGCTTGACAGTGCAGCGCGATCCAGCGGTTTGGACAAGGCCCCCAGCAGCGTAAAGCGGCGCAGTTTGGCAACCAGCGTGGCACCGCGCATGACGTCGTCGGACTGGCCCGACACGATGATCAGCGCACCCTTGTAGCCGGCCTGGGCCAGGCTTTCCATAAACTGGAAGCCATCCATGCCCGGCATGTGCAGGTCAATCAGCACCAGTTGAAAGTTTTCCGGGCGGTGTGCAATTTTTTGCAATGCTTCGGGGCCACCGGTGGCGCAGGTGATGTCGCTAAACCCGATGCCCTTGAGCAATTCGGTGCTGACATCGAGCTGAAACCGGTCATCGTCCACGACCAGCACCTTGCTGGTGCTGCGATGCAGGGGGGTGGACAGGCTGGGGCGTGTAGATGGGTTCATCGGCGTCTTAGCCTTGTCGGCCTTGGTAAATCTGGTCATCCATGCGCGAGGTCTGGTTCATCTGGTCCATCCAGTCGGCCGGCGAGGGCAGCGCCTGGTCAGGCAATTGCTGCAGGGAGTCTTCCATCAGCCCCATGTTGTTGCGCGCGCCTTCCAGAATTTGCGAAACCCGGTCCTGGAATTGCATGGCCATCAGCAATTGCTCCACCTCATGGCGAATCACCATGCCATGCGTGTGCATGCTGTCGGCCGACTCGCCCAACTTGCGCACATGGCTGAGCACGTGTTCCACCAGTTCACCCGAGAGCGACACCGCGTATTTGTCGTCTTTGGTGGCCTCTTCGGCGGTGTTGAGCGTGGTGGTCATGATGTTGGCAATTTGCCCAACCCGTTCGCCGATTTTCTTGCCGGTTTCGGCGGAGCGCTGCGACAGCATGCGCACCTCCTGGGCGACCACCGCAAAGCCACGGCCCATTTCGCCGGCACGGGCCGCCTCAATCGCGGCATTCAGTGCCAGCAGGTTGGTTTGCGCTGCGATGTGGCCCACCTCGGCCGCCATCTCCTGCAACTGGCGGGTCTCATCGGCCAGGCTGCGCACATGGTTCAGCATGGCATCTTTGCCATCAATCATGCTGGAGAGCGATTGCACCACCGGCTGCAATTCGCGTTCGCACAGGGCTAGCAGTTGAATGGTGCGGTCTTCCTGATCGCGCGGCTGGCCGCTCTGCCCGCTGTGGCCAATTCCGGCCTCATCAAAATGGTGTAGCACGCTGGCAAAACTGCGGGTCAGGTTGTTGACCGCCTCTTCGGTTTGCTCCTTGACGATGGCCACATGGTGCTGCCAGGCAGGCAGCACTTCGAGCAACAGGGTGACCACTTCCTCGGAGCGGTCGTAGCCGTTTGCGGCCGTGGCAGATGTCAGTTGCGTGTCCGGGGCATGGTCCCGGTGAATCAGCAACCAAACCGTCACAAACGACACCAGGCCCACACCCGCCACGCACAACACCCGCAGCCACATGTCGTCAAAGACCAGCGACAGGGCCGCCAGCAGCAAAACCAGCGCAGGCGACACCAGCCAAAGCCAAGGCCTTTGCGCGGGCGCAGAAGTCGGGTTCAAAAACGATGGGGGGCTCTGCATGGTGCAACTGGGAATCGGGGGTTGCGCGGCCGTCTCACTGGGCGGGTGTTTGCGCCAGCAACCACTGGGTGCAGGCATCAAACGGCATGGGTGCCGCGAAGTAATAGCCTTGCACCGTGTCACAACCGCAGTCGCGCACGTAGCTGAGTTGTTCCAGGGTCTCTACGCCTTCGGCAGTAACTTCCATATTCAGGTTCTTGCCCAGCGAGGCCGAGATTCGCAAAATGGTTTTCGCCTTGTCTTCCTGGCTGGAGCGCTGCACAAAGCTGCCGTCGATCTTGAGTTCCCGGAACGGCAGGTCAATCAGTTGCACCAGACTCGAATAGCCGGTGCCAAAGTCATCAATCGACAACGTGAAACCCATCAGCGACAGCCGCGTCAGACTCTCCATGGCCAGCGAGCGTTCCACCATCAAGCGGCTTTCGGTCACTTCAATAATGAAGTCGCGCGGTTGCAGCCCCCCATCGCGTACCAGCGTGTGCAGGTGCTCCGGCATGTCCAGGTTCAGCGCGGTGTCCATCGACAAGTTGATGGCCGCCTTCAGACGAATGCCCTGCTGTCGCCACTTTTTCATGGCTGCAATGACTTGGCGCGACATGGCATAAAACAACGCGTCGGCCATTCCGGCGTTCTCAATGGCCGGTATGAACTGACCGGGGCCGACCATGCCGCCGCCCGAACGCGGCCAGCGAGCCAGTGCCTCAACAGCTTCGGGCATGCAGGTCTGCGCGTTGACCTTGGGTTGGAACCAGGGCACAAATTCGTCGTTGTCCAGCGCTAGGCGCAGGCGCTCGGGTGACAAACTGGCATCGGAGCTGGTTTGCCGGCTGAACGCCTGATGGTTCAGTTTGGACACCAGGGCCGCGAGCATTTCCGGCGTGTTGGGTTTGGACAATACGCCGAGCAGCCGCAACTGGTGGGCGCTGGCCAGACCGGCCGCGCTATTCAAAATTTCGTCGGAAACGCCTGAAATCAGAATCAGGGCCGCGTCGAGTTTGCGTTTGGCAAAGTGGCGCATAAGCACCAGACCGTCCATGTCGGGCATGGACAAATCGCTGATGACCAGGCGGATACGGCCCCGGTGGGCGTCGTAGATCTGCAGAGCCGCGTCGCCGGAATCGGCCAGCAGCAGATCGGTCCAGCCGATGTCGCGCAACTGCTGTCCGATCAGTTCCTGCTGGAAATGATCATCGTCCACGACCAGCACAGCGCCATCGAGATGGGTGGGGCTCATTGCGGTCTCCAGGCTGCCAAAAGCAGGAACAAGCGGACTCCTCTTTATGTTCAATGCACCCGCGTGGTGCGTTTACGCTGGCGATGCTTCCCGGCTTCCCGGTCTGACCCCCAATTCATTATGGAGGGCGCCTGCACTGCTGACAACTATAGCCTTACAGCAGGGGCTCGACCGTTAGCGGGAACGATTTCTCCCAAGGTTAGCGCCATACGG
>CAKZJN010000054.1 GCA_936943465.1 uncultured Rhodoferax sp. | reverse complement strand
GCGGTGGCATCCACGTTGCCGGTGCAATGGCTGGTGCCCTTGATGGGATGGCGCCCGATCTTTATGCTGCTGGCGGCCACGATGGGCCTGGCCGCGTTACTCATTGCATGGCAACTGCCTGCCTGGAAACTGCCCACATTAAACCTTGAAGCCACGGTCGAGACCGCCCCACGCAGCTCTTCCGGATATTCGGAAATTTGGCGTAGCCCCTATTTCCGGAGTCTGATGCCCTTGGCATTTTTGGGATACGGTGGCATGGTCGCCATGCAAACCCTGTGGGTCACGCCCTGGATGGTGCATGTTGCCGGGTTCAGTCCCGCGCAGGCTGCCACAGGACTCTTCTGGATCAGCATCGCGATGCTGGTGACCTATTGGGTGTGGGGACTCGTTAATCCGCTACTCGCCCGACGGGGCATCCATGCGGACTGGCTCATCCTGCGCGGCATTCCGCTGAGCATGGTGCCCGTCATGGCAGTCGCGTACCTTGGCGATCGGGCCGTGGACGCGGCCCCCTGGCTGCTGGGGTCCTACTGTGTCTTGGCTACAGTGAACAGCCTGGCCCAGCCAGCCGTGGGTGTGTCGTTCCGCTCAGAATTGGCTGGACGTGCCTTGTCTGCCTATAACCTGGTGGTGTTTTGCGGCGTATTTGCGGTGCAATGGGGCATCGGACTGACCATTGACGGTTTTCGGGCGTTGGGCTGGGCAGAGGTGGCGGCCTACCAGGGCGCATGGAGCGTGTACGCGATGGGCTACCTGGCCGCATACCTGTATTTTTACAGCGCAAAAAAGACATAATTGCGCCACAACAGCAACACACCTATGAACACCGGCATCCTCATCATCGCCCATGCTCCGCTGGCCAGTGCGCTACGCCTGGGTGTATTGCATGTGTTTCCCGACGTGGAGCAAGGGGTGCTTGCACTCGACGTGCCGGCTACCGAGCCACCCGACGTAACGCGCGAGCGAGCAGCAGGTCTGCTCAAACAGTTGGGCACACCCAACACACTGGTGCTGACGGATGTCTTCGGCGCCACGCCCTGCAACATCGCACAAAAAGTGGTTGACGGTGCCCATTGCAAACTGGTTGCCGGAGTGAATCTGCCCATGCTTCTGCGCACGGTCAATTACCGCCACGAAGCCCTGGATGTATTGGTCGCACGTGCTTTGGCGGGAGGCACCCAAAGCATCATGCAAGTGGCTGTGACTGTGCCGCAAAATCAGCAAAGAAAAATCAATGATCAACACCAACACGACCATAGTCAATAAATTGGGCCTGCACGCCCGTGCGTCGGCCAAGCTGACCAAAATGGCGGGTTCTTTCCCGTGTGAGGTCTGGATGACGCGGGGAGAGCGCCGAGTCAATGCCAAGAGCATCATGGGTGTGATGATGCTGGCCGCTGGCATCGGGGCGGAGGTGCAACTGGAAACGCATGGTGAACGCGAGCAAGAAGCGATGGACGCCCTGCTGGCCTTGATTGCTGACAAGTTCGGAGAGGGCGAATGACCTTTTCCATCCACGGCTTGGCCGTCTCCCGCGGTGTGGCCATTGGCCGCGCCGTTTTGGTGGCTTCCAGTCGGGTGGACGTTGCGCATTACTTCATTGAGGCGGAGCAGGTTGCGACCGAAATTGACCGTGTCCGTGCGGGGCGCAATGCGGTCGTTGAAGAGATCCATCGGCTGCAGGAAAGCATTGTGCGCATGGGGCCCAAAGAGGCACCCCATGAATTGGGCGCTCTGTTGGACGTACACCTCATGTTGCTGCAGGATGAGGATCTGGTCATTGGCGTCAAGCACTGGATTACCGATCGCCTATACAACGCAGAGTGGGCGTTGACCACGCAACTGGAAGTCATTGCGCGCCAATTCGACGAGATGGAAGACGCCTACTTGCGTGAGCGCAAGGCGGACTTGGAGCAGATTGTTGAGCGTGTGCTGCGCGCCATGAAGGGCGCTGCATCTCCCATCAATGCCCATGCCCATCGGACCACGCGCAAGCAATCGCAGCAGGATTTGCTGTTGGACGATACGGTCGATGTGCCGCTGGTGTTGGTTGCGCACGACCTGTCGCCAGCCGACATGCTGCAGTTCAAGCAGAGCGTGTTTGCCGGATTCATTACCGATGTGGGCGGTCGCACATCGCACACGGCCATCGTTGCCCGCAGCATGGATATCCCCGCGGTGGTGGGCGCACGCACCTCCAGCCAGTTGGTGCGACAGGATGACTGGATCATCATCGACGGCGACGCGGGCGTGGTCATCGTCGATCCGTCGCCAATTATTCTGGCGGAGTACGGCTTCAAGCAGCGCCAAGGCGAACTGGAGCGTGGGCGCCTGCAGCGCCTGCTGCACACCCCCGCAGTGACGATGGACGGCGAAAAGGTGCAATTGCTGGCCAATATCGAAATGCCGGGCGATGCCGAGTTGGCGCTCAAGGCAGGCGCTTTGGGTGTGGGGCTGTTCCGCAGCGAGTTTCTTTTCATGGGACGTCAGGGCAAACTACCCGACGAGGAAGAGCAGTACCAGGCCTACAAGCGTGCCGTGGAAGGCATGAAGGGGTTGCCGGTCACGATCCGCACCGTAGACGTGGGTGCCGACAAGCCGCTGGACGATTCGATCCGCGACGATGCCCATCTGAACCCCGCACTCGGCTTGCGTGCCATCCGTTGGAGTCTGGCGGACCCGGCCATGTTTTTGACGCAGTTGCGCGCTATTTTGCGGGCTGCGGCCCATGGCCAGGTGCACTTGTTGGTGCCCATGTTGGCGCACGCCCGTGAGATTCGCCAAACCCTTGCCCACATCGACCATGCGCGCGCCATGCTCGACAACAAGGGCATGGTTTATGGCCCGGTCAAGCTGGGCGCCATGATCGAAATTCCGGCAGCCGCCTTGAGTCTCAAGCTATTCCTGCGACATTTTGACTTTTTGTCCATCGGCACCAATGACCTGATTCAGTACACATTGGCAATTGACCGGGCGGATGAGTCGGTGGCCCATCTCTACGATCCCTTGCACCCTGCGGTGCTGCAGTTGGTTGCGAACACCATTGCCGAATGTCGCGCGCAAGGCAAAGATGTGAGTGTGTGCGGTGAAATGGCCGGGGACACGGCATTCACCCGTTTGTTACTCGGCATGGGGTTGCGCAGTTTTTCCATGCATCCCGCGCAAATTTTGGCGGTCAAGCAGGAGGTGCTTCGCTCGGATGCCGCCAAACTGGCACCATGGTCTAAACGGGTGCTGGAGTCAGATGAGCCTGCGCAACTAATGGTGCGTGCCTGAAGGGCTGCCCCTATTCAGTTGGGGCGCTGGTCGGTCGATGGCTTTTTCCAGAGGTTAATCCCACCTTCCACCGCGTGTTGATCAATCGCTGCCAACTCGCCGTCCGAAAAGGACATGTTTTTCATCGCACCCACCAGATCCACGATTTGCTCTGGTTTGCTGGCACCGATGAGTGCCGACGTGACCCGCGCATCGCGCAGTACCCAGGCCACCGCCATTTGTGCGAGGCTTTGACCGCGTGCCACCGCAATCTCATGGAGGGACCGCACATGTTTGAGGTTTTGCGGGCTCAGGTGGTCGGCGGTGAATGAGCCGCCGCCGGGACGGTTGATGCGTGCATCGGCAGGAACGCCATTCAGGTATTTGTCCGAGAGCAGGCCCTGCGCCAGCGCACTGAAAGCGATGCAACCCATTCCGGTTTCCTGCAAGGCGTCCAGAAGGTCTTCCTCGATCCAGCGGTTGAGCAGGCTGTACGAAGGTTGGTGGATCAGCATCGGTACGCCCATGCTCTTCAAGATGGCTGCGGCCTCGCGTGTCTTGCCAGCCGAATAGCTGCTGATGCCCGCGTACAGCGCCTTGCCCTGTTGCACCGCCGTTGCCAGCGCGCCCATGGTTTCTTCAAGGGGCGTGTCCGGGTCAAAACGGTGCGAATAGAAGATGTCCACGTAGTCCAGGCCCATGCGACGAAGGCTTTGGTCCAGACTGGCCAGCACGTATTTGCGCGATCCGCCACCCTGTCCATACGGGCCCGGCCACATGTCCCAGCCCGCCTTGCTGGAGACGATCAACTCGTCGCGATACGGTTTGAAGTCCCGCCGCATGTGCTCACCAAAATTCGTTTCAGCGCTGCCGTAGGGCGGGCCATAGTTGTTGGCCAAGTCGAAATGGGTGATGCCCAAATCAAAGGCGGTGCGCAGCATCTGGCGCTGCGTCTCCATCGGCGTCGCATCCCCAAAGTTGTGCCACAAACCGAGTGTGACGGCGGGAAGCTTGAGACCGCTCTTGCCGCAAGTGCG
>CAKZJN010000053.1 GCA_936943465.1 uncultured Rhodoferax sp. | reverse complement strand
GCGGCAATGTCGGTGGCTACCAGAGCGCGCACATCGCCGCTCTTGAAGCCGGCGAGGGCTTGGGTACGCGCGGCCTGGCTCTTGTTGCCGTGCAGCGCCATGGCGGTAATGCCGTTCTTTTCCAGGAATTCGGCCACGTTGTTGGCACCGAACTTGGTACGCGTGAACACCAGCACCTGACTCCAGTTGTGCTCCTTGATGATGTGTGCCAGCAGGGCCTTCTTCTTGCCGCGGCCCACCGGGTGAATCACCTGGGTGATGCGTTGCACGGTGGTGTTGCGTGGCGTGACCTGTACGCTTTGCGGGTTCTTGAGCAGGTTGTTGGCCAGATCGCGGATTTCATCGCTAAAGGTGGCGGAGAACAGCAGGCTCTGCTTTTCCTTGGGAACCAGAGCCAGCACCTTCTTCACGTCGTGGATAAAGCCCATGTCCAGCATGCGGTCGGCTTCATCGAGCACCAGCATTTGCACCTGGCCCAGATCGAGCATGCCCTGCTGTTGCAGGTCGAGCAGACGGCCCGGCGTTGCCACCAAAATGTCCACGCCCTTTTTGAGCTTGGAGATTTGCGGGTTCATGCCGACACCGCCAAAAATCACGGTGCTGGTGAGTTGCAGGTACTTGCCGTAGGTACGCACCGATTCTTCGACTTGCGCCGCGAGTTCGCGGGTGGGGGTCAAAACGAGGGCGCGGATGCCGGTGCCGCCGAACTTGTTCTGGGCACTGCGGCTCATGGTCAGGCGGTGCAGCAGTGGCAGCGTGAACGCTGCGGTTTTGCCGGTGCCAGTCTGGGCGCCGCCCAGCAGGTCGTGACCAGCGAGGACCAGCGGAATGGCTTGGGCCTGGATGGCGGTCGGGGTCTCGTAGCCCTCTTCGCGCACGGCTTTCAAAATGGCCGCGGCCAGGTTCAATTCTTCAAATTTCATGGATGTGTGGCGCCCTTCCAGGCGCTGGGGTACCGGCCGTTCCGCGCAGCAAGAAGCCAGGCGGTCAGTCAAAGGCAGATGGATTCAAAAGATGGGCGCAATGTGTTGTTGGGCCCCCAGCAAAGGTGCTGGTATTGCGGGCAACTGAAGCGCCGCAACAGGAGTATTGTCGCACGATGCGCTGAACAGGTGACTTTCTATGCCCGTAATGCCGTGAAGTGTCTGTTTTTAGTTGTAAATTCTTGTGACCGGACGCCGCTGTGCGCTGGTCAAGGCGACGGCCTGCTGACAAAATGGTTTCAACATGAGTAAATTTGCTTTGCGCCGCCTTGGCCTGTCCGATGATCCGGGCACCTACCGCCCCAACCTGCAAGCCTGTTTGGACGTGGTGCTGGAGCAAAGTGACGGCGTGGCCGACGATGTGTTGCGCGGGCTCAAGGCGGCCATGGTGCCGGAGCCGGGCAAGAAGGTGGCCGTTGCCAACGATCCGAACACCTGCAAGGCCATCGACACGCTCCACAGCCAGGCCGCCGCCTTCAAGAAGACCTTCGCCACCAGCTTGCGCCAAGGGGTTTACGGTGGCGAGTCGGCAGCGCAGTCGGCCCGCCTTGCGATGCGCTTTGATGACTTCCAGTTTCTCGATGCCGACCAGCTGGATGCCAACATTGAGCTGGCGCAAAGCCTGCAGACGGTCATGACCTCCGCCGAAGATGCGCTGCCCATGCTCAACGCGATGGTGAGCAATTTGCTGGGATGGTCGTCGGTGCAGGCGCACCTGAATCCGCTGCGCCCGGATGTTTTTGTCCACGCCTTGCGCGCTGCGATCGAAGAGTTTGTGCCGGAGCGCGCCCGCCGGGCCCCGGTGGTGCATCTGGCGTCTGGTCTTCTGGGCGTGAGCTTGCGCCACCTGTACCGGGAAACCGCCGACTGGCTGCGCTCGCAGGGGGTGGAGCCGGTGCACATGACGGCTACCAAGAGCACCGGCCTGTGGAACCCGACCATGGCGCCCGACAGCACAGTGGCCCGCACCATGCTCACGCTCGACAAGCTGCGCCGGCTGCTGTCGGGGGAGTTGGACCCGAACCCGCAGGCTACCGACAAGCTGGACTTTTCCTCCACGATTCCGGTTTCGTTTGAAACGCTGCAGGACATGAAGCTGGTGGAGCCCATGATGAAGCGGCTGGCCGACCGCGCCAGCAAAGCCGTTGGCGCCATGCGCATCAAGCCTGCACCGGAACCGGTGGTCGACCTGTTGGCACCCCAGGCAGACCCCGGCCAACGCAAGAAACTCGGCGAGCAGTTGGGCCGCGAGGTGGTTCTGCTCATGGTCGAAAACCTCCTCAACGATCGCAGGTTGTTGCCGCCCGTGCGGGCGAGCCTGCAACTGCTGGAGCCGGTGCTGATCAAGCTGGCGCGGCAGGACGGCCGCTTTTTCAGCGAGCGCCAACACCCGGCGCGGCTGTTTCTGGATCGCATCACCCACCGCAGCCTGGCCTTTGCGGCGGTCGATGCACCGGGTTATGGCCACTTTCAAAAGTCCTTTGACAACGCCGTTAGCGTGTTGAATGGTGGTACCGGCGATGCGGCTGCCTTTGCACGCATCTTGCGCAAGCTCGACGAAACCTGGACCCGCGAAGACGCAGATCAACACCGCCGGGCCAGCGAGGCGGCGCGTGGACTGTTGCGGGCTGAGCAGCGCAACCAGGTCGCGCAGGCGATGAGCAAGCAATACGCCGAACGACTGCAATCGGAGCAGGTGCCCGATATCGTTCGCGACTTCCTGCGCGGCCCCTGGGCGCAGGTGGTGGCGGAGGCTCAACTCAATTTTTCGGATGGCTCCCTTGACCCCGGAGGCTATGGCGCCGTGGTGGACGACTTGATCTGGAGCGCGCAATTGCGGCTTACGCGCCAGAACCGTGCCCGCTTGGTGCACCTCGTGCCTGAAATGCTGCTCACGCTGCGGCGCGGGCTGGAGCTGATTTCGTACCCGGCCGAGCGTATGACCGTGTTCTTTGATGCACTGGTCTCATTGCATGAACAGGTTTTTGACAGCCCGGAGCAGGATGAAGCCAGCACCACGTTGCCAGGCGCGGAAGGCAACCCGTTGAACGTGGGAGATGAGCCCTGGATGGTAGGCAACGAGGCTGCCGATTCGGGCTTTCTGGATGAAGATTCCGTACTGGAAGAGATGGAAGCCCGGGGGCAAAAGATGGGTTCCGGCATCGACCGCCGGCAATGGCGCGTGGAAAGCCTGAGCACCGGGGCCTGGGTGGATCTGGCGCTGGGCGGTAGCTGGGTCCGTGCCCAACTCACCTGGACCAGCCCGCAGCGCACCTTGTATATGTTCATTTCCGGTGGCGGCATGACCCATTCCATGTCCACCAAAACCATTGAAAAAATGAAAAAAGCGGGACTGATCCGGATCGTTTCCGAGCGTCGGGTCATGGACAACGCGCTGGATGCGGTAGCCCAAACCGCCCTGCGCAACGAATTGCTGTCGGCAAAGCCCAAAGCGCACGAATAAGCCCTTGCCGGGCCCCAAATTGGGGCCGTACCCGTCGATAATGCGGGTTTTACGTTCTCCCAACAGACAGCACCGCAATGGCCCAATACGTTTTCTCCATGAACCGCGTCGGCAAGATCGTGCCGCCCAAGCGCCACATTCTTAAAGACATTTCCCTCTCGTTTTTCCCCGGTGCCAAGATCGGCGTGCTGGGCACCAACGGTTCCGGTAAGTCCACCCTGCTCAAGATCATGGCCGGCGTCGACAAGGAAATTGAAGGCGAAGCCATTCCCATGGCCGGTTTGAACATTGGCTACCTGCCCCAGGAACCCCAGCTTGACCCCAACCACACGGTGCGTGAAGCGGTAGAGAGTGGCATGGGCAAGGTGTTTGCGGCCAAGGCACGTCTCGAAGAGGTGTACACCGCCTACGGTGCCGAAGACGCCGACTTTGACGCGCTGGCCGCCGAGCAGGCCGAGCTGGAGGCCATCATTGCCACCGCCGGTACCGACTCCGAGCACCAGCTTGAAATCGCGGCCGACGCGCTGCGCCTGCCGCCCTGGGATGCCAACATCGGCGTGCTGTCCGGCGGTGAAAAGCGCCGCGTAGCGCTGTGCCGCCTGTTGCTGTCCAAACCTGACATGCTGTTGCTGGACGAACCAACCAACCACTTGGACGCTGAATCGGTGGATTGGCTGGAGCAGTTCCTGCAGCGCTACTCCGGCACCGTGGTGGCGATTACCCACGATCGCTACTTCCTGGACAACGCGGCCGAATGGATTCTGGAACTCGACCGTGGCTCCGGCATTCCTTACAAGGGCAACTACTCCGACTGGTTGACCCAAAAGGGCGCCCGCCTGGAAGCCGAACAAAAGGGCGAAGAAGCCCGTGCCAAGGCCTTGAAGAAGGAATTGGAATGGTCACGCCAGAACCCGAAGGCGCGTCAGGCCAAGAGCAAGGCCCGTCTGGCCCGCTTCGAGGAATTGAGCGACTTCGAATACCAGAAGCGCAACGAAACCAACGAAATTTTCATCCCCGTGGCCGACCGCCTGGGCCACGAGGTGATCGAGTTCGTGGGCGTTACCAAGTCCTTTGGCGACCGCGTGCTGATTGACAACCTGAGCTTCAAGATTCCGGCCGGTGCCATCGTCGGCATCATCGGCCCCAACGGAGCCGGTAAATCCACACTGTTCAAGCTGATTGCCGGCAAGGAACAACCCGACTCAGGCACTGTCAAGATCGGCCAGACTGTGAAGATGGCCTTTGTGGACCAGCACCGCGACGACCTGGCCAACGACAAGACCGTGTGGGAAGACGTGTCTGGCGGGCTCGACATTCTGAACGTAGGCAAGTTCCAGATGGCCAGCCGCGCCTATTGCGGTCGCTTCAACTTCAATGGCGGTGACCAGCAGAAAAAGGTCGGCATGCTCTCTGGTGGTGAGCGCGGCCGTCTGCACCTGGCCAAGACGCTGATTGCCGGCGGCAACGTGCTGATGCTGGACGAACCTTCCAATGACCTGGACGTGGAAACCCTGCGTGCGCTGGAAGACGCGCTGCTGGAATTTGCCGGCACCATGCTGGTGATCAGCCACGACCGCTGGTTCCT
>CAKZJN010000052.1 GCA_936943465.1 uncultured Rhodoferax sp. | reverse complement strand
GCCGTCACCGTGGCGTTGAGCACCAGCGTCAGCGTCTGCCCCACCGCCAGGCTGGTGGTGCCGGCCGTCGTGCTCTGGCCCACGTTGCTCGCCGCGCCGTTGTTGCTGCTGGCGCTGATGTAGCTCAGGCCCGCGCCCAGCACGTCGGTGAGTGTCACGTTCTGCGCCACGCTGGGGCCCAGGTTGACTACCGTGACCGTGTAGCTGATCGTCTGGCCCTGGGTGCCGCCCGCGCTGCTGGCCACTTTGGTCACCACCAGGTCGGCGGCTGAAGTAACAACATCCGCATCAAATGCAGAACATACACCAGCAGGGCTCGTACAAGAGGTTGCAGTGTTTGTGTTCGTTACTCCTGATGGAGGCGTGATGGAAACGGTATTGGTCACACCCGTCTGACCGTGCGCGAATCCAGACACCAAAAAAAACACAATCGAGACCAGCAAGCGCGCGAACGGTTGGCGAACTGCATGTGCAGCAAGCGCGAATCCCCCAACTATGACGGGCAACCAAATCAAACGAACGACCTTAAAGCAACCGCCAAGCGGATTTAATACTTTGTAGTCTATTTCAGAAGCTCAAGCATGTACCTAAAAGTTAACTTATCTATCCAATTAAGCGTGGCTTTTTGTGTACAAATTCACAGGAATCCGGCAAAAAGACGGTTCTCCTCTGCGCCAACCATAAAAACTGACGCTACTTTTGATCTCCTTATTTTTCACACCGAGCGGCCTCAAGTCCCAAGTGCAACAGTTCGATTAAGAAGCCGTTGTCCCCCACAGCGGCGCCCGCCTCGAACGTTACGATTTAAAGCGGCACAGGCAATGCGAATCACGGGACGATGAAATGCACCAAGACTTCCAGCGGGCGATGCGCAGCGAAATCAGCCGTAAAGAGCGAGCGGTATCGACGGTGCATCCGCTGGGCAAATTGGCGACGTGGTCAATGCGCTACTGGCAACGGTGGGTACCGAGTTCGATGGCGTGCGTGCCACACGTGGCAGCCCACCAGTACCCCCAAAAAAGTTGGTCGAGCACTGCTGAAATCCTGCTCCCCATGCGCAGCGAGCGCCAGTTGGTGGAGGCCATCGACTACAACCTGCTGCACAGGTGGTTCATGGGTTTCAGCATTGGAAACATGGCCTGGGACCACTCCACATTCAGTGTCAACGGTAAACGGCTGTTCGAAGAGAGGCTGTCCTGTACGTTCTTCAAGCACATCGAGCGCACACCCAGATGAGGCTGCTGCGCAGCGACGAGCACTTCGACGTGGACGGCACACTCATCAATGCCCGGGCTTCGCAAAAGAGCTTTCGGCGCAAGGACGATGACACAGCCCCCTCCTACCCCCCCAACGCAACCCCGAGGGGAAACTCAAGGGGCAGACCCGTTATAACGACACGCCGAAGAGCATGACAGCTACTGATGTGCGGCTGTACCGTAACACCCGGGGCGACAAATCCCGCCTGTGACACATAGGTCATGTCTTCGTGAAGAACGGCATCACCTGATCATGGGCCTGGAAGTCACGCACGCCAGTGATACCGTCGAACGAGAACGCCGTCTATCGGTTCTTGCGCATCGCCTCTGGGTTTACGCTCCACGTCTCCTTCCCACACTCGGTCACCCTCATCCGCTTGCGTTTCGCTTCGTTCGCAGGGACCAACTGATAGCGGGACTTGCCCTGCCAGGAGTGCGCCCATGTTGGGCACACAAAAAAGTGGTTTTTTCTAATCTAGAAAGGAATGTCGTCGTCCATGTCGTCAAAGCCGCTGGACGCCCTGGGCGCAGGGGCCGGTGCGGGAGGGCGCGCGACGGGCGCGGGGGCCGGGCGGGCCATGGGTGCGGGGCGGCGCGCGGGTGCGGGGGCCGGCGCGCTGTCGTAGCCGCCACCACCTCCACCATAACCACCGCCGTCTTCCTCGCCACCGGCCGGCTGACCCATGCCCTGGCGGCTGCCCAGCATCTGCATCTGGTCGGCGCGGATTTCGGTGCTGTATTTCTCGACGCCGTTCTGGTCGGTCCACTTGCGCGTGCGCAGGCTGCCTTCGACATACACCTGCGAGCCCTTGCGCAGGTACTGGCCGGCGATTTCGGCCAGGCGGCCGTTGAAGACCACGCGGTGCCATTCAGTGGCCTCGCGCATTTCGCCGGTCTGCTTGTCTTTCCATTTGTCCGTGGTGGCCACGGTGACGTTGGCGACCTGGTCGCCGCTGGGGAAGGCGCGCATTTCGGGGTCGCGGCCCAGATTGCCGACGATGATGACTTTGTTGACGGATGCCATGAAACTTGTTCCTTCAGTGGAGGGGGTGAATTATGCGGCTTCGGACCTGACGGGCAAACCGGCTTTGGCCGGCGCGCGCATCGGCCACGCCACCAGCAACCACAGCGCCATGGCGGCGGTGCAGACCGCAAACAGGCCCTGCGAGCCATAGCCCTTGACCAGGCTGCCGCCCACAAGGCCGCCGGCAAACAGGCCCAGCGACTGCAGGGTGTTGTAAACCCCCAGCGCAGTGCCGCGCGCGTGCGCCGGGGCGATGCGCGACACCATGCTGGGCTGGCTGGCCTCCAGCACATTGAAGCCGCAGAAGAAGACAAACATCAGCAGGCCCAACGAGGTGACCGTGGGCGCCCCTGACGCCACCACCAGCAGGCCCAGCTGCACCAGCGCGATCAGGCCGATGGCCGACAGGAACACGGCACGCAGATAGCCCTTGCGCTCCAGCGGAAACAACGTGCCGCCCATGACGAAGAACGACGCCAGCACGGCCGGCAGGTACACCCACCAGTGGTGGTCCTTGGACAGCCCGCCCTGCACCAGCAGCGCCGGCACGGCCATCCACATGGCGAGTTGCACCGCGTGCAGCACGAACACGCCGAAGTTCATGCGCATCAGGCCGGCATGCGTCAGCACATCCGACAATTTGCCGCGCGGCTGGTTCTTGCGCTCCACCGGCTCCGGCGGAACGCCCCAGATCACGACCGCCACCGCGCCCAGTGCCAGCGCACAAATCAGCCCGAACAGGCCGGACAGCCCCATGGCCGCCACCAGCGGCGGCGCCAGCACCAGCGAGAGCGCAAACATCAGGCCGATGCTGCCGCCCACCATGGCCATGGCCTTGGTGCGCACTTCGTCGCGGGTCTGGTCGGCCAGCAGGGCCGTCACGGCGGCCGACACGGCGCCTGCGCCCTGCAGGCTGCGGCCGATCAGCAGCCCGTTCAGGCTGCTGGCCGCGGCCGCCACCAGACTGCCCACGGCAAACACCAGCAGGCCGAACACAATCACGCGCTTGCGGCCCAGCCGGTCGGACGCCATGCCGAACGGCAGTTGCAGCAGCGCCTGGGTCAGGCCGTAAATGCCCATGGCCAGGCCAATCTGGGCCGGATCGTCCCCGCCGGGGTATTTGCGCGCTTCCAGCGCAAACACCGGCAACACCAGGAACAGCCCCAGCATGCGCAGGGCAAAAATGCCGGCCAGCGACAGGCTGGCGCGCCGCTCCACGGGCGTCATGGCCGTGGACGCGGGGGCGATGGAACTTGGGGAAGCAGAAGACTCAGACACGCTGGAAACCGATCCGCAGGGCAGGTAGAAAACCTGACATTCTCCCTGATCGGCCCGCCGGGCGCAGACCGGCCGGTGACGCCGGGCCAGCATGCCCCTGTCCAAAAAACGCCAAGCCCGGATAATGGAGGGTTTCCCCGGACGCCTCCATCTTGAACCCCTCCACCGACCCCCCCACCCCCCCCCCCCCCCCCCGCCCCCCCCCCGCCGCCGGGGGGGCCCCAAAACCGTATAAACCCCCCCCTCGTCCCCCCCCCCGCCACACCCGGCGGCCGCCG
>CAKZJN010000051.1 GCA_936943465.1 uncultured Rhodoferax sp. | reverse complement strand
TCGGCCTGATGGAAGACCGCGCCACGCTGCGCATCTCCAGCCAGCACATGGCCAACTGGCTGCACCACGGCGTGGTGACCAAGGCGCAGATCGAAGAAACCTTCACCCGCATGGCCGCCAAAGTGGACAAGCAGAATGGCGGCGACAAGGCCTACACCGCCATGATCGGCAACGAAAAGGGCGCTGCCTACCAGGCAGCCTGCGATCTGGTGTTCAAGGGTCTGGCACAGCCCAGCGGCTACACCGAGCCGCTGCTGCATGCCTGGCGTCTGCATGTGAAGGCGGCTGCGTAAGGCTTTCCGGCTTTGACCTACAAAACGGCACCTGCGGGTGCCGTTTTCTTTTGGTGTGAAGCGCTGCGCGGCAACATGAATGCCAGTGCGTACAAGGAAGACATCTTCCAGCACGACGGCGGCAACTGAGGCCTCCGCCTGACCATTGAGCTAGATAGCGAAACTCCAAATTAAGCGCCATAATAAGAGCCAATTTAGGAGCCAACGATGGAAGCCATTTATGCCGATGTGATGATCAGCATGTCCGAGTTCAAGAAGAATCCGGCGGCTGTGTTGCGCGAAGCCAATAGCCGTCCTGTGGCGGTGCTGAACCACAACAAGGCGGCGTTTTACATGATTGAACCCGCCCTGTTTGAGGCCATGCTGGAGGAACTGTCTGACCAGGAGTTGGGACGCACAGTACTGGCCCGCATGGGGGAAAGGGCGCAGGCTATCGAGGTGGACATAGATGCCATCTAAGGCCGCGCAAGCCAAAGAGCCTGCGCGCAAACACCAGTACCGATTGCAATTTGTCCCCAGTGCCTGGGCAGAATGGCAAAAGCTGGATGGCTCGGTCAAAGAGCCCTTGCGCAAACTGCTGAAAAAGCGCCTGGACAACCCCCATGTGCCTGGCGCGGCATTGCACGGGGCGCTGACCGGGCACTACAAAATCAAGCTAAACAAGCAAGGCTACAGGCTGGTCTACGGAGTGCAAGACGATGTGCTGATTGTCATGGTGATGGCGGTAGATAAGCGCGAAGACAGCGTGGTCTACCAATCGGCCATGCAACGAGTTACCGAAAAGATGATCGAACTGGCCAAGGCTGTGCAGAAACGCCCGAAGACATGATGATCTGTGCCACTTGCCTGATTTGACCGGAGAGCCCCTTGCCAGCGCACCCCTACTCGCACACGATTGGCCCACACACCTACACCTTCCGTGACCTGAAGGACCTGATGGCACGGGCCACGCCGCTGCGTTCCGGTGACCTGCTGGCGGGCGTGGCCGCGCAGAGTGAGCAGGAGCGGGTGGCGGCGCAAATGGCGCTGGCCGCGCTGCCACTGGCCACTTTTTTGAACGAGGCGCTCATTCCCTATGAAGACGACGAAATCACCCGCCTGATCATCGACAGCCACGACAGCGCCGCCTTTGCCCCGGTCAGCCACCTGACGGTGGGGGACTTTCGCAATTGGCTGCTGAGCGACACCGTGACCTGTACGGAACTTACCGCATTGGCCCCCGGCATCACCCCGGAAATGGCCGCTGCGGTCAGCAAGATCATGCGCAACCAGGACCTGATCCTGGTGGCAAAAAAGTGCCGCGTGGTCACCCAATTTCGCAACACGCTCGGGCTGGAGGGACGCCTGGCCACACGCCTGCAACCCAACCACCCCACCGATGACGCCACCGGCATCGCAGCCAGCCTGCTTGATGGCCTGCTGTATGGCAGCGGCGATGCGGTGATTGGCATCAACCCCGCCACCGACAACGTGCCGCAAGTCATCAAACTGGTGACGATGGTGAACGACATCATTCAGCGCTACGGCATTCCCACGCAGTCGTGCGTACTCACGCATGTGACCAACACCATCGAGGCGATCGGGCGCGGCGCGCCGGTGGACCTGGTGTTCCAGTCGATTGGCGGCACCGAGGCCACCAACCGCAGCTTTGGCGTGAGCCTGAGCCTGCTGGCCGAGGCACGCCAGGCGGCGCTTTCGCTGCAGCGTGGCACGGTGGGCGACAACGTGATGTATTTCGAAACCGGCCAGGGCAGCGCGCTGTCGGCCAACGCACACCATGGGCTCGACCAGCAAACCTGCGAGGTGCGCGCCTATGCGGTGGCGCGCCATTTCAAACCGCTGCTGGTCAATACCGTCGTCGGCTTTATCGGGCCGGAGTACCTGTTTGACGGCAAGCAAATCGTGCGCGCCGGGCTGGAGGACCACTTCTGCGGCAAGCTGCTGGGCCTGCCGATGGGCTGCGACGTTTGCTACACCAACCACGCCGAGGCCGACCAAAACGACATGGACAACCTGCTCACCCTGCTCGGGGTGGCGGGCTGCAACTTTGTGATGGGCATTCCCGGCTCGGACGACATCATGCTGAATTACCAGACCACGTCCTTTCACGATGCCCTCTACGCCCGCCGGGTGCTGGGGCTGCGCCCGGCGCCGGAGTTTGAGGCCTGGTTGCAGCAGATGGGAATTGTTCGCCCGGGTGCGCCCTTTCAGTTGGGAGCCGATGTGCCACCCGCCTTTCAAACCGCCTTGCGCAGCCTGCGCTGACACGCCATGCAACCCGACTCCAGCCCCGTAGTTGCTAACCCCTGGGAGGCGCTGCGCCAGTTCACAGACGCCCGCATTGCGTTGGGCCGTGCCGGTGTGAGCACGCCCACGCAGGCGCACCTGGCCTTTCAGCTAGCCCACGCGCAGGCGCGTGACGCCGTGCACCTGGCGCTCAACGCGGACGGACTGGCACGCACCCTGGACGCGGTATTTCCTGAAGCCGCAACGCCGTGTCAGGTGCTGCACAGCGCGGCCGGTGACCGCCACACCTACCTGCAGCGGCCCGACCTGGGCCGCCGACTGAACGCTGACTCCTGCGCCCAGCTGGAACGCATAAACGCCACGCCCGCGCAGCGCCCGTTTGACCTGGCCCTGGTGGTGGTGGACGGGCTTTCAGCGCTGGCGATTGAGAAAAACGCTGTGCCGTTTCTGGCCAGCTTGCGTGCACGCCTGGAAGGCGAGTCGTGGTCGCTGGCGCCGCTGTGTGTGGTGCAACAGGGGCGCGTGGCGATCGGCGATGAAGTGGGCCAGTTGCTGGGTGCCCGCGCGGTGGTGGTGCTGATTGGCGAGCGCCCGGGCCTGAGTTCGCCCGACAGCATGGGCCTGTACCTGACCTGGATGCCGCAGGTGGGATTGACCGACGCCAGCCGGAACTGCATCTCCAATGTGCGACCGGCGGGCTTGGGGTATGGCGAGGCAGCGTTCAAGTTGCACTACCTGCTGACGCAATCACGCCAGCGTCAACTGAGCGGGGTGGACCTGAAAGACGAAACGGCAGCGCCTGTGAATCAGGTGGCCGCTGGCGCAGGAAACTTCTTGCTGCCGCCGTAACGGCTTTGGAGCCCGATTAAGGTCGCGAATCCTCGCGGCCCTGTAAGCCGAAAGCCTGCTTGTGCAACTCAACCAAAGTGAGCAAGGCGGTCACGATTTCGGGCTTGAAACCCATGCGCTTCTCGCCGTCGTTGTAGCCGCTGAGCACCAGATCCTGCATGTAGGTCACGCACTCGGGGTGGCCCCAGATTTTTTCAATAGCCAGAGCGACCCGGGTGTGGCGGGCGCCGATCACCGCGACCTGCGTATCAATACGCGCCTGCAAGGGCCGCTCGTGCTGCCCCATGGGACGGGTTTCTTCCACATCGTCCCAATCGAGAGATGGAAAGCCGACAACCGGCTTGGTTAACTTATTAAAAAGAGACACCACATGCTCCAACGCTATCTAATTATTTCTGGTGGCACCAGGCTGTCACCCCGGGCCGCTCCGGTTCTTTTTGATTGGCCGCACTGTAACCCAGGGGCAAGCTCCAACACAAGCTGAAGTCGACCCCTACACCTTTGACAAAACCTGTCCGGGTCTGGTGTACTGCCGCCGCATGGGCGCCTTGTTTATCCTGATCAATCCGCATGCCGCAGGCGGCCGTGCGGCCAAACTCGAACCCGCCATTCGGGCCTGGGCTGCGGGCCGCACTGAGCCGGCCGTGGTGCAAGTCGCGCCCCGCATACCGGATGCCCTTGACTGGTTGCGGGGCTTGCCGAACGGTTCCTCGGTTGCATTGGTCGGGGGCGATGGCACCCTCAACCAGATGCTGCCGGCCCTGCTGGACAACGACTTGTGTCTCACGCTGGTGCCCCAGGGCAGCGGCAACGATGTGGCACGGGCCCTCGGCGTTGCCGGCCTGCACTGGCGAGAAGCCCTGGAACGCAGCGAACGTGCATCGGCCCACCCCATGGATGTGGGCTGGTTGCGCACCGGCACGCTGGAGCGACCGTTTTTGTCCAGCCTAACCGTGGGCTTTGATTCGGCAGTAGGCTACAAAGCGCTGCACGGACCGCGCTGGCTGCGTGGCCTGCCACGTTACCTGCTGGCCACCTTTCGCGAACTCTCGGCGTTGCAAACCTGGGACATGCAGATCACGCTCGACGGCCAGGCCCTGCAGCAAGGCACCACCCTGTTCGCATCCACCCTGAACACGCCTACTTACGGCAGCGGCATGCCAGCGGTGCCGCATGCCCGCACCGACGACGGCTTGCTGGACGTGCTGGTGGCCGGGCGTTTCAATGTGGCCCAAACCCTGGTGATGCTGCCGCGCCTGCTGATGGCACGCCACCTGAGCCACCCGCGGGTGACGACGCGCCCCTTTCAGAGCATGACGATTGCATCGCCGCAGGCGTTGCCACTGGCCACCGATGGTGAATACGTGGGCGAGGCGACATCGCTCGCCGTGCAGGTAGCCCCGGGCGCCCTGCGGGTGAAGCACCTGGAAGCACACGGCCGTCACACGGCAAAGGCACAATAGACGCATGCCCCAACGCCCCCCCTTTATTGCGCCCCAGAGCTTCACCAACGCCGACGAAGCACTGGCCCAGGTCCGCCGGATTTATGACAGCAGCATCGCCCACTTGCGTGAGACCATGCAGCGCTTTGTCACCGGCGATGACAGCATGGACCATGTGCGCGCCTGCTACCCGCTGGTGAGGATTCACACCGACACCGTGTCGCGCGCCGGCACCGCCGACATTGCCCGCCTGAGCTTTGGCTTTGTCGCCGGACCGGGTCGCTTCGAGACCACGCTAACCCGCCCCGACCTGTACCACCACTACTACCTGGAGCAGTTCCGCCTGCTGCTGGAAAACCATGGTGTGGAACTGGAGGTAGCCACCAGCTCGCAACCGATTCCGGTGCACTTCTCCTTTGCAGAACACGACCATGTGGAAGGCACCATGTCGGCCGAGCGCCGCATGCGCATGCGTGATGTGTTTGACCTGCCCGATCTGGCCGCCATGGACGATGGCATTGCCAACGGAACCTACACCCCGCGCCCGGGCGACTCGTTGCCGCTGGCCCTGTTTACCGCGCCCCGGGTGGACTACTCGCTACACCGCCTGCGCCACTACACCGGCACCGGGCCAGAGCACTTCCAGAATTTTGTGCTGTTCACCAACTACCAGTTCTACATTGACGAGTTCATTGCGCTGGGCCGCGCCGCCATGGCCGACCCGCACAGCGAATACATCGCCTTTGTTGAACCCGGAAACGTCATCACGCGCCGCGTGGGCCTGCCGGCACAGGCGGTCGATGCGCTGGGCAAGGAGCCCCCCCGCCTGCCGCAAATGCCCGGTTACCACCTGGTGCGCGAAGACCGCGCCGGCATCACCATGGTCAACATCGGCGTGGGCCCGGCCAACGCCAAGAACATCACCGACCACATTGCCGTGCTGCGACCGCACGCCTGGATCATGCTGGGCCACTGCGCCGGCCTGCGCAACACCCAGCAACTCGGCGACTATGTGCTGGCCCACGGCTACGTGCGCGAAGACCATGTGCTGGACGAAGAACTACCGCTGTGGGTGCCCATCCCGGCGCTGGCCGAAATTCAGGTGGCGCTGGAGCAGGCGGTAGCCGACGTGACGCAGATCCAGGGCGCTGCCCTCAAGAGCATCATGCGCACCGGCACCGTGGCCAGCACCGACAACCGCAACTGGGAACTGCTGCCC
>CAKZJN010000050.1 GCA_936943465.1 uncultured Rhodoferax sp. | reverse complement strand
AGGATCGGGTCGTCACGCAGTTTGTGCCATGCGCCGGACAGGGTCATGATGCCGTTGATCATGCCGCCCCAGCTAGGAGCCAGCAGAATCAGGGAGAACACCATACCGATGGACTGGGTCCAGTCAGGCAGAGCGGTGTAGTGCAGGTGGTGTGGGCCGGCCCACATGTAAGTGAAGATCAGCGCCCAGAAGTGGACGATGGACAGGCGGTAGCTGTACACCGGACGACCGGCTTGCTTCGGGATGAAGTAGTACATCATGCCCAGGAACGCAGCGGTCAGGAAGAAGCCCACCGCATTGTGGCCGTACCACCATTGCACCATGGCGTCTTGCACACCCGCATAAGCCGAGTAGGACTTGAAGAGGCCAGCAGGCATTTCAGCGCTGTTCACGATGTGCAGCAAAGCCACCGCAAGGATAAACGCGCCAAAGAACCAGTTCGCCACATAAATGTGACGCACTTTACGGGTACCCACCGTTCCGAAGAACACGACGGCATAGGCCACCCAGATCAACGTGATCAGGATGTCGATGGGCCATTCGAGTTCAGCGTATTCCTTGCCGGTGGTGATACCCAGCGGCAGGGAAACAGCGGCCATAACAATGACCAACTGCCAACCCCAGAAGGTGAAGGCCGCCAGTTTGTCGCTGAACAGACGCACCTGACAGGTTCGCTGCACAACGTAGTACACCGTCGCAAACAACGCACAGCCGCCAAACGCAAAAATCACCGCATTGGTATGCAGTGGGCGGAGTCGACCATACGTGAGAAAGGGAATACCCAAGTTGAGCTCGGGCCAAGCCAACTGGGCGGCGATGATCACGCCGACCAGCATGCCCACGACCCCCCACACCACCGTCATGACGGCGAATTGCCGTACAACGGTGTCGTTGTATAGCTCGGCTTTCTGATTTGCAAATGCCATAGTTACCTCTTCTATAAAAACCTGCGCCGAGTTTCTTGTGAGTCCCCCCCAAAGGGGTTGACCAAAATCAAAGCCTCACAAAAAACATTGTCATTTCTTAAGAATAATTGCCTTCTTGGAGACAATCTTTCACGAATCTTTCAAAATTCGCTCACCTTCTCGTTCAATGTCTTCGAACTGACCCCGGTCGATCGCCCACCAGAGTCCCGCCAAGACAAAAAACACCAAGATCACCGACAGCGGGATCAACAAATACAGGATGTCCATCAAAAACCCTTGTTCAAAGCACCTGAACGGGTCAAGCGCAATGCATTAGCCACCACCACCAACGAGCTACTGGCCATGCCCAGCCCGGCCAACCAGGCCGGCAACAATCCCGCGATGGCAAGCGGCACACAGGCCGCGTTGTAAACCAAAGACCACCACAGGTTTTGCCGCACCACGGCCATCGTGTTGCGCGCCAAAAGCACCGAATGCAGCACCGTATTCAGGCGGTCGCCCAAAACAACGAAGTCGGATTGTGCCTGCGCCAGTGGGACGGCATTCCCAAACGCAAAAGACGCATGGGCACCCGCCAGCACCGGGCCGTCATTCAGGCCGTCACCCACCATCAGCACCTTGCGCCCCTGCGCCTGTAGTTCACGCAGAGCCTCTAGTTTATCGGCTGGCGAGCAGCCACCACGCGCCTGAGTAATGCCCACCTCAGTGGCAATGCGTTGCACCGCACCGGAATGATCGCCCGACAGCAAATGAACCTGCACCCGTGCCTGCGTCAATGCGGCGATCACCTCAGCCGCCTCACTACGCAGGTCTTCTCGCACCTCAAAAGTCGCAAGCCAGCCCTGGCTGTCACTCAGGTAGACGCGGGCCGTCGCGCCGGGATCCGCCGTCACGCCGCAGTAGCGCGCTGACCCCAACCGCAAAGCAATCTCCGACTCCCCCTGAACGCCGGCCGGTCGGGCTTTGCCCTCAACGCCCTGCCCTGCCTGCTCAGTAACCGCGTCGCAAATCCATGGCCCTGCCCGATAAGCCTCCAGAGCGGATGCCCCTACCAGGGCCTTGGAGGCTGGATGCAGTGAGTGCGTCGCCAAAGCAGCGGCCTGCTGAAGGGCCTCTGCCGGCGCGACGCCCTGCCGCACTTCAATGGACGTCACTGCCAGCGTGTCGCGGGTCAGGGTGCCGGTCTTGTCAAACACCACGGCATCCACTTCGGACAATGCTTCCAGCCCTTGGAGATTGCGTACCAGCACCCCGTTGCGCGCCAAATTGCCCGCTGCGGCCAACATGGCTGCCGGTGTTGCCAAGGACAGTGCACAAGGACAAGTGACTACCAGCACCGATACCGCCACCATCAGCGCCCGCTCGGGGTCTGTCTGCCACCACCAGGCGCAAGCCGTTGCTGCGCCCAACAACACAGCAATCAAGAACGGTTTAGCCAGCCGGTCGGCCAGCAACGCAGCGCGGGGCTTGCTGGTCGAGGCACTTTGCATCAGCGCGACGATCTGCCCGAAACGGGTTTGCTCGCCCAAAGCCTGCACGCGCACCTGCACCGTGCTGCTCAGGTTATGGCTACCCGCCACAACCAAAGAACCCGGCCCGCGTGGCAGCGCTTCCGATTCACCGGTGAGTAGCGCTTCGTCAACCAGTGTCTCACCTTCTTCCACCACGCCGTCGGCGGCAAAGGCCTCCCCCGGATGCACCCGGACCAAGTCTCCGACCAAGAGCCTGCGAATGGCAACGCGTTCGAATATCCCCTCAGCATTGCGCCGCTCCAGGCTCTCGGGCAGCCGGTTCATCAAGGCTTCCAGCGAACCGGCGGTTCGATTGCGAAGACGCAGTTCCAGCCAACGGCCGGTCAGCAAGAAGCAGACGAACATGGTGAGGGAATCAAAGTAGACCTCACGCCCGAACACACC
>CAKZJN010000049.1 GCA_936943465.1 uncultured Rhodoferax sp. | reverse complement strand
GCCCGCGTCGTCGGCCCAGTACAGCGCAAACTGGCGTTGCTCTTGCGTTGCCGCGTTGGCGATCTGGTACACCTCCAGCCCGTCCTTGTAAAAGGCGGTGCCCTGCTCTTCCGAATAGGCCGGCGGTGGGGGTGCCGGGCAGTCGTCGGCCGTCTTCATCACAAAGGGTCGGTTCTTGCCCCAATAGGGCAACAAGGCAGGCGCAAAAGCGGGCGGCGTAGCCGACCACTTGCCGGTGCCACTGGGCGGAACATAGTTCTGCTGGTGGCGGCGGATCGGGCCCCAGGCTTCATGCCCACCATCGGTACGCGCCCAGGTCATGATGGCCATGCCCATGAGCTTGCCGAAGGTTTCAGACCGGTTGGTGATTTCTGCGGTCACGCTGTTCGGGTCAAAGTCCTGCGTGTACTTGAGCGGCAAGCTGCGCTCCAGTGTGTCAATGCGGGCCTTGTTTTCTGCGCTGGCGTTGCTGAACATCATGCGGGTCATGGTGGCCAACGACGCGTTGGCCACGGTGGGCCAGTGCAGTGGCTCATCAGGTTGCGCCCAGGGCAGCGAACTCAACTCGTTGATTTGTCCGGCCAGACTCTGATAACCCGGCATGCCCGGCACCACCGATTCGTACAGCGTGAGCCCCATGTACCCGAGGGCACGGGCAGCCACCGGCGGGCTGAAGCCGGGGGTTTGCTGAATCAGTTGAAAGGCCAGGTAAAACCAGTCGTAGACCACGCCGGAGCTGTAGGCCGAAGCCGGCTTGGCCAAGACAGCAGGACCCGGCTGGGCCAGGACCGCTGGGCTTTGCAAGGTCGCCAGCGTTGCCGCTGCGGCCAGCACAATTGTGCGAATTTTCATGGCGCCTTCCAGGCTTGCACGCCTGTCTCCCGGTTAATCACATAGAACGCATCGGCGGCCATGGTAAGCCAGGGGCCCCATTCGCCATGGGGCCACTGCACCCGCAGTTTCACGTCTTTGGTTTCTCCCAGACCAAGGTGCATCCAGCCCAAGTGCCCGCTGGCGTGGCCGCCGCCAATGCTGAGTTCCTGCCGTTCCATGCGACCGCCCAGATCCACCTCCACCCACGCGCCAATCGCATCGCGGTTGCCACCACCTTGCTGTAGGCGGAATTGAACCCAGCGCCCCATCGGCGCAGGCTTCTCAGCGTTACCCGAACCCACATGGCGCCAGAGCTGAGCCTTGTCCTGGCGGTTGACCACAACCATGTCGAGCAGGCCGTCACCATTGAGGTCGGCCATCATGCCGCCACGGCCGCGCTTGAAGCTGGCCACGCCAGCCTGCTGCCCGACCTCGGTGAAGTGCCCGTCGGGCTCTTGCAGCAGCAGGTTGTTGGGGTCGAGGATGGCAAAGTCGGGCATGGTGGACACATTGCCCTTGACGATGAACAGGTCAGCCCAGCCGTCGTTGTTGGCATCGGCAAACTGCGCGTGCCAGGCGGTGCTGGGATGGAAGTCGCCACCCACATAAGGCCGGTGCGCCGTGATGCCGCGCTTGTAGGCCTGGTCAAAGTAGGTGGGCCTTGAAGCATCGCCCTCCAGCTTCTGGAACTTGTTGTCGGCCATGCTGGTGATGAAATATTCCGGATAGCCATCGCCATCAATATCGTGGCCGGCAATACCCATGCCCCACACCTGCAGGTGCTTCCAGCCATCCTTCTCGGTGTACAGCGCAGCGGGGGTGCCCGGTGTCACTTTCCACAATTGCTCCTGGCCGCCCTGGTAATACTCGCGGTCATTGGCGATGCGCAAACTGGCCTGGCCGGAGCGATTCCAGTCAGAGAACAGCATGCTCAAAGCGCAGTAGCTGGGCGTGAGCTTTTCAGGTGCAGCAAATGCCTTGCCGCTGGCATCGGGACGCAGCAGGAAACCGGGGGTGCAGGTGCCCCAAGGAAAATCGGGCCGACTGCGGTCGTAATAGCTGCCAAAGGCCAACGTGGGCAGCGTCTGGCCTTTTTCCCAGGTGGCAGAAAAGGCGGTGTGCCAGTCGTTGCTGGGGGGAATATTCCAGCGTTCATTGGCCCGCTCGAACTTGCACTGGCCCAGACCCCGGAAGACTTCCAGCTCGCCCACACGCAGCACCACCAGATCGCTGTTGCCATCCGCATCGATGTCGATCGGGTAGGCGCCGGTGGCGTTGGTGAGCTCCAACCCGGAACGCTGCTCTTGCAACTTGATGGGGCCGCCGCGCTTGCTTTGGTTGCGATAAAACTTCGCCTTGTTGACGCCGCCAGTGACGTACACCTCGGGCAGCCCGTCGGCATCACAGTCAAACACCGCAGTACCGCCGCCCACCATGAACTCGTCTCCACCTTCAAAGCGGCTTTGCAGCCCGGCGGTTTCGGTCTCTTCTACAAAGCGGGGCGTTGCAGGCAACGCGCCGGCGGCCAGTGCGGCGTGCTGGACCAAGCATGCCGCCGCCAGATAGCCAATTTTCTTACTCACCATCCCTTGCCTTCCAATCAGACGTTAACCCAAGCCCCAGTCCTTTCGGACGCAAACAGCGCATCAATGACACGCATGTTCAAAATCGCATCTTCCACACCATACGGTAACGCAATCTCGCCGCGCACAGCCTGCGAGAAGGCATCAATTTCCAGCGTGTACATGTCGCAGGCCGGAATCACTTCTTCCGTGATGGAACTGCCGTCAAGCTGGCTGCCATCGTCGGTGAACACCTTGGTGCTGCCGCCGAGCGGGGAATTGAAGGGGATATGGATTTCAATGCGTTTTTGCGTCCCGCAAATCTGCACCCGCTGGTACGGCACCGACTGCGTGGACACCGTGAAGTCCAGCCGGCGACCTTCACCAAAGTCCACCAGGGCACTCACCGTGCGGTCGGTCTTGAACTCGGGGTCACGATCCACCAGCGCAATCACACGCTTGGGCTCAGCACCAAACAAAAAGCGGCCAGTCACGATCGGGTAGCAGCCAATGTCGTACAAAGCGCCACCGCCGATATCGGCCTGGTTGCGCACGTTATGCGGGTCGCGGTTGTAGTACGAAAAGTAGGTCTGAATGGCCCGCAGGTCACCCAGTTCACCGGCACGCACGCGCTCACGCACGGAGAGCCATTGCGGGTGGAAGCGCACCATGAAGGCTTCCATGATGTGCACCTTGTCGGCGACTTCGCGCAGTTGCGCCGCTTCATTGGCGTTCAGCGCCACCGGCTTTTCGCACAAGACATGCTTGCCGGCGCGGGCAGCGGCCAGCGTGAGGGGCACATGTTCGTGGTTGGGCAGCGGGTTGTAGACGGCCTCGATCTCCGGGTCGGCCAGCAGTGCTTCGTAACTGCCATAGGCCACCGGAATACCCAGCTTATCTGCCAGCGCGCGGCCCTTGTCCAGGTTACGCGAACTGATGGCGCGCAGCTCGCAGTGCGCGCTTTTCTTCATGGCGGGGATGACTTTTTCCCAGCCAATCTTGGCGGTGCTCAGCACGCCCCATACGACTTTTTTCATGGGCAGACCTTAGATAAACGAATTGAGCAGGTTCTCAATGTGTTCCTGACGGCCCGAAACCGGGCGGGTGTCGGTGTTGTGCTC
>CAKZJN010000048.1 GCA_936943465.1 uncultured Rhodoferax sp. | reverse complement strand
CAACGCCCTCTGGTGCTGATGTATGCCGGTGGTGGCATCCTGCCGATACGCGCATGGCCCGCTGCGCACTACGCGCGCGTAGCGCAAGGGTTGTGCGCTGCCGGCTACGCGGTGGGCCTGATCGGCCTGAAAGACGATGCGCAATTGGCCAAGGATTTGTTGGCTCAGATTCAAAGCGAAGCCTGCCTGGATCTCACCGGCTACACCCGCAGCATCCGCGAACTGCTAATGCTGTTCCACACCGCCAAACTGCTGATCACCAACGATGGCGGCCCCGGCCACTTTGCCACCGTCACGCCGATTCAAACCATGGTGTTTTTCGGCCCGGAGACCGGCAAACTCTACGGCCCGCTGGGCAACCGCAACGTGGTACTGGAAAGCGGCATTGCCTGCTCGCCGTGTCTGACCGCCTACAACCATCGCCTGACCTATTGCGATGGCGATAACCAGTGCCTCAAGCGCATTCCACCCGACCCGGTGCTGGACCAGGCGCTGCACTTTCTTCAGGGCTCCGCCCTCGCCAAATGAGTGACGCACACCCCTTGCAGCGCGGCGTGCTGGCGCTGCTGCGCTGGCTGGAAAAGTTCCGCTACATCAAGTTCGGCATCGTCGGTGCCAGCGGCACGGTGGTCAATCTGGTGGTGCTGTACCTGGGGCATGAGTACCTTTTCAGCGCCATCGAGCCGCCCGGCAGCAAGCCCTACGCCTCGCTGGCGCTGGCCATCACGCTGGCCACCATCAACAACTTCACCTGGAACCGGCTCTGGACCTGGTCGGACCGCGTCAAGGCCGAGTCCGAGGCCCACCACATTGACGCCGCTCACCCGGGTCTGGCGCAATTGACGCGCGAGTTCGGCAAGTACGCCGCCGCCTCCGGTTTTGGAAGCGGCCTCCAGTATGTGCTGACCCTGTTTTTGTCGGGCTACATGGACTACCGGCTGGCCAACGTGATCGCGATTGTGGTGGCCAGCGTCAGCAACTTTCTGGCCAACGACAAGTGGACCTTCCGCCGGCGTTAGGCGACCCGCTGGCTTTCTGACCATGGCCTCCCTGCGCACGCTGCTCCGACCCATGGTGCTGTGGCCCTTGCTGCTGGTCTGCACCATGGCCCTGTACCTGTTTGGTCTGGGCGGCCACCTGGCCCCCACCAATGGCGATGAGATGGTCTACATCCACATCGCCCGCATGACAACCGAATCCGGTCACTGGCTGCCCTTGCAAAGCGAGCTGGCCGGCATGCGCAACACCAAGCCCCCCCTCCTGATCTGGCAAGCCATGGTAGCCAGCGGCTGGGGCGAGCACTGGAGCCTGCTGGCGCTGCGCCTGCCCAGCATTGCCTACACGTTTGCCACCACCGCCTTGCTGGCATTTTTCACCTGGCGCATGAGTGGAAAAAAACGCACCGCCTGCCTGGCCGCGGTGCTGTACCTGCTGTTTTTTTCCACCTTCCGTTACGGCCGGGTTTACCTGACCTCGGCACCCGAAACTTTCTGGCTTTCGCTGCCGATGTGGTGGGTGCTGTGGCTGCGGGTGCGCAGCAGTGCTTCTACGGTCACTACGGTTGCAAGTGACGCACCAAGCTGGTTGGCCTACACCATGTTTGGCATTGCCATGGGATTGGGCGCGGCCTACAAATCGTTTGCCCTCGTAGCCCCGGCCGCTGCCGCCGTGTGGTGCGCGGTGCTCTGGAGCGCTCCGCAACTGAACGGACGCATTTTTGTTCGCACAACAGCCGGAGTTGCCTGGAGCGCCCTGATTGGCGTTGGCATTTTTGCGCTCTGGTTTGTGCTGGACCCCGATCCCGCCGCCGTGTGGCAGGAGTTTGTGCTGGGTGAAAACGCCGGAAAAATGCGTACCAGCGTGGGCTACTGGCAGGCCGCGCTGCATGGCCCGTATCCGATGTGGCAGCAACTGCTGGCCTATCCGGTCAATGCGGGTCTGCTGTTCTTTACCGCGCTGGGGCTTTGCTGGCTGGGCGTGCGGCATGGCGTGCGCAGCGCCACGTACAGGCGACTGACACCGGCGCAGCGCGTGCTGGTGGCCTGGCTACTGGTCTGGCTGATCGTATTCACCATTCCGACCCAGCGCTCGGAGCGCTACGTCATTCCCGCCGTGCCGGCTCTGGCCATTGGCATGGCCTTGTTGTGGCAGCGCATCGGGCGCGTGTGGTCGCTCATCAGCTTGTTGGTCATGGCACCAGCCCTGGTCATGCTGGCGCGCATTGCGGACGTTATCGGGCAGATGGATGTTGGCTCGCATGTGCTGACCGGCGGCGCCATCGGTGTTGCCCTGGTCGGCCTGGCTGCAGTGTTTTTGGGTCTGTTCAATGCCCGCTGGACGCGCAATGCCAGCCTGGTCGCCTGTGCCTCGGTGTACGCCTGCTTCAGCCTGATGGTGGAACCCCTGTCGCATCCAGCCACCGACTATCCCGCAGCCGTGCATGCGCAGATGCAGGGGCAGCGCATTGCCGTGCCCAACGGCTTTACCGGACGCTTTGAAAATTACCACTTCGTGCTGCGCGGCGCACATATCAAGCCCTACGACGCAGAAGGCCGCAACACCGGCGAGTTGTACCCCGATATGCCGTCCGATGCGCGCCTCTTACGCCTGCTGAATGAGTTTGATGCGGTGATCTGGCTGCAGGATGACGTGACCCAGGACGCTCCGCCTTGCCTGCCGCAATGCCGTCTGGTGGCACAGCGCTGGCACGTCAAGAGCCGCCACAAGTCGGGCGACATCACGCTCGACAACCTCTGGTATCCGCAGGAATGGTTATTCGGCCGGGAATGGCTGCTGGTGAAGGCCGACCGTTAAACCAG
>CAKZJN010000047.1 GCA_936943465.1 uncultured Rhodoferax sp. | reverse complement strand
ATCATGCGCACGACCTCGGCACCTTTTTCGTAAATGGTGACGGTGTAGAAGTTGTTGATCTCGATGTAGCTGTCGGGCCGCACCGGGTGCGCCATGGGGCCGGCGTCTTCGGGGAATTGCGCGGTGCGCAGCACGCGCACGTCTTCAATGCGTTTGACGGCGCGGGCGCTGGCCTCGGCGCACAGGTCCATGCTGAATTCCTGGTCGCGGAAAACCGTCAGGCCTTCCTTCAGGGACAACTGGAACCAGTCGCGGCAGGTGATGCGGTTGCCGGTCCAGTTGTGAAAGTACTCGTGGCCCACCACCGATTCGATGTTGCTGAAGTCCACATCGGTAGCGGTGGCCTGGTTGGCCAGCACGTACTTGGTGTTGAAGATGTTGAGGCCCTTGTTCTCCATGGCGCCCATGTTGAAGTCGCTCGTGGCCACAATCATGAAGCGCTCCAGGTCCAGCGGCAGACCAAAGCGTGCCTCGTCCCAGGCCACCGAGGCCATCAGCGAATTCATGGCGTGCTCGGTCTTGTCCAGGTCGCCCGGGCGCACATAGACCTGCAGCAAATGGTCTTTGCCGGCGCGCGAGGTAATGCGCTGCTCGCGGCTGACCAGTTGGCCCGCCACCAGCGCAAACAGGTAGCAGGGTTTTTTGTGCGGATCGACCCACTTGGCGAAGTGGCGGCCGTCTTCCAGCGCGCCGCTTTCGACCAGGTTGCCGTTGGAGAGCAGAACCGGGTATTTGGCCTTGTCGGCGCGCAAGGTCACGGTGTAGCTGGCCATGACATCGGGGCGGTCCAGGAAGTAGGTGATGCGGCGGAAACCCTCGGCTTCACATTGCGTGAAGAAGGAGTCGTTGCTCACATACAAGCCCATCAGCTTGGTGTTTTTGCCGGGGTTGCAGGTGGTGAAAATTTCCAGTGCAAACGGCTCTGTGCCCTCGGGCAGGTTTTCCAGCACCAGCACGTTGCCGTCCATCTTGAACGAGGTGCCGGCGCCATTCACCATCACGCGGGCGAGGTTGAGCTCTTCGCCGTCGAGGCGCAGGGCTTGCGCGGGCACGTCGGGGTTGCGGCGCAGCGTCATCTTGTTGAGCACGCGGGTCTTGGCCGGGTCGAGGTCAAAGCTCAGGTCCACGGTGTCAATCCAGAAGGGAGGGGCGCTGTAGTCCTCGCGGCGCACCACCGTCGGGGTCGATGCGTTGCCGCCGTCGTTCAAGCTATACAACATGGTGTGTCTCCAGAAATTTCTGTTGGGTGAGTTCGGTGAAATGGCGGGCGTAAGCCACCACATGGGGGCCGGCGAGTTGCTCGGCGCTGTGCGTGGTGCCAATGCCCACCGCGCGCATACCGGCGCGACGTGCGGCTTCTATGCCCAGGGGGGCGTCTTCAAAAACAATGCAGTGTTCGGGGGCCACGCCCAGGCGGCGCGCCACCTCCAGAAAGATGGCCGGCTCGGGTTTGCCGGGCAGGCCTTCGTCGCCACCCACGGCTACCGTGGGCAAGGGGCGCAGCGCCAGGTTGGCGTAGGCAAAGGCAATGTTGTGCTTGTCGCCCGCCGTGCCCACTCCAATCTGCAAGCCACGGGCACGTGCGGTCTCTGCAAAGGCGCTGAAGCCGTGCACTTCGGCAAATTTGGGCTGAAAAAGTTCGCGGTAGATGGCTTCTTTTTCGTGCACCAGGGCCAGCGCTTCGTCGTCGGCCATGTCGCGCGCAAACAGAATGCGCATGCACTCCAGCCCGGTGCGGCCGGTGGTGCGGCGCATCAGTTCGTCAATGTCCACCGCAACGCCATGCCGACGCGCCAGTTCACCCCAGCTCTCGGTATGCGAAGGCATGGAATCGATCATGGTGCCATCCATGTCGAAAATCAGGGCCTGAACCATCAAACGCCTTGCTTCAAGGACGCTTCGATAAACACATCCAAGTCTCCGTCCAGCACCTTTTGCGTGGCCGAGACTTCGACGTTGGTGCGCAGGTCCTTGATGCGGCTGTTGTCCAGCACATAAGAGCGAATCTGGTGGCCCCAGCCCACGTCGGTCTTGGTGTCTTCGAGCTTTTGCTGTTCGGCCTGGCGCTTGCGCAGCTCAAAGTCGTACAGGCGGCTACGCAGGCGCTTCCAGGCCACATCGCGGTTGCTGTGCTGGCTACGTCCGTCCTGGCACTGCACCACGATGCCGGTCGGAATGTGCGTCAGGCGCACCGCCGAGTCGGTCTTGTTGATGTGCTGGCCACCGGCGCCGCTGGCGCGGAAGGTGTCGGTGCGCACGTCGGACGGGTTGATGTCGATCTCGATGCTGTCGTCGATTTC
>CAKZJN010000046.1 GCA_936943465.1 uncultured Rhodoferax sp. | reverse complement strand
GTGGTGCCCGACGTAAAGAACATGGCAGCCACACCTTCGGCGGTGAGCTTGGCGACTTCTTCCTTGAAAAAGTCGGTGTGCAGCGCGGCAAAGGCCTTGCCGCGCGCCTGCAATTCGTCCAGCGATGCCAGACCCGGCTCGTCGTAGTTGCGCAGACCGCGTGGATCATCAAAGTAAATGCGCTTGAGTTGCGGGCACTGCTCGCGAATTTCCAGCAACTTGTCGACCTGCTCCTGGTCTTCGGCAAAGGCGAAGGTCACCTCGGCGTTATTGATCGGGTAAACGCACTCGGCAGCCGCAGCATCCTGGTACAGGGGAATCGGCACAGCTCCGAGCGACTGCACCGCCAGCATGGTGGCGTACAGGCGGGGCCGGTTGGCGCCCACCACAATCATGTGGTCATCGGGGCGCAGACCGGCCTGGTGCAGGCCGGCAGCAAGTTCCTCGACCATGGTGGCCAGACCGGCCCAGGTGAGGGTCTGCCAGATTCCATATTCCTTCTCGCGCATAGCAGGCGCGGTGGGGCGCTGGGCGGCATGTTGCAATAACAATTGCGGAAAAGTCGTTCGCATTCCAAGTCCTCTTGTCTGTCCGGCGCAGAGGCGACGGGCCATTCGAATAGGCGTGATTATTGGGCCAGCCATTGACGTTAAGTTGTCATTCGGACGACAATTTGGCGACTTGTTAGTAGGTGTTTTCCCTTCACTTGTTCCCAACTTACAGTTTTACCCGCCACTCCCAACGACCACGATGGCCAACGACAGCCCCCTGCACCAACGGCGGCGCCCGCTCAACCCGAGTGAGCTGGACGCCATTCCCTGGCTTCGCCTGCTAAGCGCGGAAGAGCGCGAGCGCGCTATTGACGACTTGCGCATCAGCGAAGCCCTGCCCGGCGAATTTGTCTGCCGCATGGGGCGCCCCGTAACGTACTGGTTTGGGGTGGTGGACGGGCTTTTGAAAATGAGCACCGACAACGCGGAGGGGCAAACCATGACCTTCACCGGCGTGCCCCCCGGCGGCTGGTTTGGCGAGGGCACGGCACTCAAGCGTGAGCCCTACCGCTACAACATTCAGCCCTTGCGCAGCAGTCTGGTTGCCGGGCTGCATGTGGACACCTTTCACTGGCTGTTGGACCACTCCATCGGTTTCAACCGCTTTGTGATGAACCAGCTCAACGAGCGCCTGGGCCAGTTCATTGCCGCACGCGAAATCGACCGCCTCACCAACCCCGACATCCGGGTAGCCCGCAGCCTGGCCTCGCTTTTCAATCCGACGCTGTACCCCGGCGTGGGTGAGGTCTTGCGTATCACGCAACAGGAACTGGCTTACCTTGTGGGACTTTCGCGGCAGCGCGTCAACGAAGCGCTAACTGCCCTGGCGGCGCAGGGGTCAATCCGCGTGGAATATGGTGGCTTGCGTATTCTGGATTTGCAGGCTTTGCGCTCGCAGGTGTACAAGCTCTAACCCATTCAATTTCAGTGCCTATGACCTTTTCCCCACAAGACATGGAATCCATCCTGCTCTACCCGGCTCTGGCGCATGTGGTCCCGAGCCTGGCATCGCTGGGTGCCACGGCCGCGCCGATTCAGGTGCCGGCCGACACGGTGCTTTTCGATGAAAACGCGGCCTGCCAGGGGTTTCCGCTGGTGCTTGAAGGCGAAGTGAAGGTATCGCGCCATTCGGCCGACGGTCGCTCGCTGGAGTTGTACCGCGTGGTGCCCGGCGAGTTGTGTCTGGTTTCCAGTGCCAGCCTGTTTCGCAGTGTTCCGGTGTCTGCTCAGGGCATCAGCACCCGCCCCACCCGCCTACTCCTGATCAGCCCCCCAACTTTTGTGCAATGGCTTGAAACACCCGTGTTCCGCGACGCGGTTCTGGGGCTTTTCGCCGAGCGCATGGCCGACCTGACCGGCCTGATCGACGCCGTTGCATTTCAGCGACTGGACCAGCGTCTGGCAGCGGCCTTGCTCGGGCGGGGGCAAACCATGGCACTGACCCACCAGCAACTCGCCAACGAGTTGGGCACGGTGCGTGAAATCGTTTCGCGCCTGTTGCGGCGCTTTGAACGTGAAGGCTGGGTGGAACTGGCACGCGAACAGATTCGAATTTGCGACAGCCGCGCCCTGCGCGCGCTGGCGTCACCGCCCGACTCGCCGCAGCCCCTCGTAAAATAGGCCCAATCAGCTACCAAAACCATAGCAAATGACCGAACCTAAAGCGCCTCCCGTTTTTCGCCGCGCGGCGCCTCCAGCGGGCCGCGCGCCCATTCCGGCAGGGCAAAGCAACACCGCCGCCATTGGGCCGAACGGCACCGTGCGACTGAACAAGCGCATGGCCGAACTGGGCCTGGCCTCGCGCCGCGAGGCCGACGACTGGATCGCCAAGGGCTGGGTCAAGGTGGATGGCCGGGTCGCAGAAATGGGTATGCAGGTCAAACCCGGCGT
>CAKZJN010000045.1 GCA_936943465.1 uncultured Rhodoferax sp. | reverse complement strand
ATCGACACAAACGCGCTGGCGGTCAATATTTCCCAACTCTCGCCACGCGAACCCAGCAGGTCATTGAGCTTGATGGTGAGCACAATGTGCTCGGGCGCTTTGCCCAGAAACACGAGCGCCACCAGGAAGTCGTTCCAGACCCACAGAAACTGGAAGATGGCAAAGCTGGCCAGCGCCGGCAGGGAGAGCGGCAGCACGATGCTGGTAAATATCTGGTAGTGCGAGGCACCGTCCATGCGGGCACTCTCAATGATGTCGCGCGGCAGCGCAGCTATGTAATTGCGCAGCAGGTAAATCGCCAGCGGCAGACCAAACGCCGAGTGCGCCAGCCACACCCCCAGAAATGACTTGGACTCGACGCCCAGTGCGGCCCCCATCTGGTTGTACAGCCGCAACAAGGGAATCAGCGACATTTGCAGTGGCACGACCAGCAGCCCCACCACCACAATGAACAACCACTTGCGTCCGGGAAACTGCATCCAGCTAAAGGCATAGGCGGCAAAAGCGGCAATCAGAATCGGAATGAAGGTGGCCGGGATGGTGACTTGAAAGGTATTGAGGAAGGCCTGCCCAACGCCCTCGGACGCCACCACCTTGGAATAGTTTTGGGTGCTGAAGGTTGGTGGCGTCTCGGCCACATAGAAAACGCGCACGCCCTTGTCCTTGTCGTAGGGACCGGTCAGTTCCAAGCGGTAGCTGCTGTCGGCTGCCACCGTCAGGGTGCCATCGGGTTTGCCATCTTCTTCGTCAAAAATCTGACCATCGGCCACCTCCAGCCGGGCACCGGCCTCAAACTGGTCGGGCTTGGAAGATTGCAACGAGAAGTTCTTGATGCGCACCTGCGCCGCCTCGGCGAACAGGCGACCGCTGATGACATACAGGCCGCCCTCCTGCACCACACTTTGCGCACCACCGGTGCGACGCATGTCGGCGCGCTTTTGGGTCGACAGGGCGGTCCACCAGCCGCTGGAAACCAGTTGCTCTTTTTCGCGGAAGCTCGACACCAGCAGCCCGAAGGTCGGCATCACCCAGGTTGCCACAATCAGCAGCAGTAGCAACTGCGCCAGGATTGATGGGAGTGAAAAGTATTTTTTCATCGCTGAGCCTCCTCGGTGCGAAAGCGGCGGATATTGAAGGCCATCACCGGCACCACGGCAAACATGAGCACCATTGCCAGTGTGGAACTGCGCCCATAGTCGCCGCCCCCCCGGAACATCCAGTCGTACATGAGATTGGCCAGCACGCTGGTGTCCCACTGGCCACCGGTCATAGCCATGACCACGTCGAACACCTTGAGCACGGTGATGGTGATGGTGGTCCACACCACCAGAATGGTGGACATCACCTGTGGCACCATGATTTCAAAAAAGATCTGCAGCTCGCTGGCGCCATCAATGCGCGCCGCCTCGATGGTGTCTTGCGGCACGCCACGCAGCGCTGCCGACAAAATCACCATGGCAAAGCCGGTCTGAATCCAGATCAGGATCGCCATCAGGAAAAAGTTATTCCAGAACGGCAGGGTCACCCAGGCCTGTGGCTTCATGCCAAGCCCCATGACCATGGCATTCAGAATACCGATCTGGTCGGAATCCGGACCACGGAAATCAAAAACAAACTTCCAGATAACGCTGGCACCCACAAAGCTGATGGCCATGGGCATAAACACCATCGACTTGGCAAAGTTACCCCACCAGACACGGTCCGCCAACACGGCAACCACCAGGCCAAACACGGTGGCGGTGGCCGGAACCACCAGCAGCCACAGAAAGTTGTTGCGGATGGTGATCAGGAAATTCTGGTCGGCAAATACCCAGGTGTAGTTGGACAGGCCGACAAAGGTCTCACCGGTGGCGTCATAAAAGCTCAACCGGAAAGTTTCAAACAACGGGTAGAAAAGGTAGACGCCCAGCAGCAAGAGCGCAGGCGCCAGGAACAGCCAGGGTCGCACGCCGGACTTGATGGCTTCCCGCTGGTTCCGGCCGGACGCGGAGGCATCGGCCAGGCGGTCGAGCAGGAAATTACTGCCCGCAAAGTACAGCAGGCAGAACGCGATGCTGACCACCACGGCGGTTATCGTTTGAAGGATGGAATCGTTCATGGTGGTCAGGTCGCGTTGGTCAGCTCACAGCGTGCACTCAGAGAGTCACATCAATTACTTGATGGCGTCCCAGCTCTTCTGGATCTCGTCAGCCACTTCCTTGGCGGAGGCACCGCCAGAGTAGTTGACCATGCCCTTCCAGAAGCTACCGGCACCCACGGCGCCGGGCATCAGGTCAGAGCCGTCGAAGCGGAAGGTGGTTGCGCCCAACAGGATTTCGCCCTGCTTCTTGAGTGCGGGAGTCTTGTACTTGGCCAGATCCACACCCTTGTGCGGAGTCAGGAAGCCGCCTTCGGCCATCCAGATTTCGTGGGCCTGCGGATGCTGCAGGTAGTCCATGAAGGCGCGAGTACCCTTGCTGTCCTTGGTGATCGTCAAGATCGTGCCGCCACCCAGAACCGGGTTGCCCAGCTTTTTGCCGGAGAACGACGGGAAGTAGAAGAAGTCGGCATCACCCGCCTTGCCTTCGGGGAAGAAAGCCGGAATGAAGCTGGCCTGGCGGTGCATGTAGCACTTGGGCGGCGAGCCGAACATGCCCTTGGGGCTGTCCTTGAAGCTCACGGTGGCAACGGCTTTAGCGCCACCATCCACATAAGCGTCATTCTTGGCGAACCAGCCGTAGGCTTCAATGGCTTCAACCACGCGCGGATCGTTGAACTTGATCGAGTTGTTCACCCAACCGTCATACACCTCAGGCGTCTGGGTGCGCAGCATCATGTCTTCCACCCAGTCGGTGCCGGGCCAGCCGGTGGCCGCATCGCTGCCCAGACCAATACACCAGGGCTTGCCACCGTCGGCCGCAATCTTCTTGGTCAATGTCTGCAGTTCTTCCATGGACTTGGGCACTTTGTAGCCCTTTTCCTTGAAGTTTTCGGGGATGTACCAGACCAGGCTCTTGACGTTGACGTTGTAGAACAGACCGTAAAACTCTTCCTTGCCGGCCTTGTTCTTGTAGGTACCCAGGTCAGCCCAGGACTTGCCTGCGGCGTAGTTTTTCTTGACCCAATCCTGCACCTTGGGGCCCAAAGGGCTCAGGCCGCCGATGGCCGCCATGTTGGCAGCCAGACCGGGCTGGGGAAACACGGAAATGTTGGTCGGCGAGCCGGCCTTGATGTCAATGACGATCTGCTGTTCGGAGCTTTGCGAGCAGGAATGCTTGACCGTGGCACCGGTGGCCTTCTCAAAATTGGCGATCACTTTCTTGAACATGCCCTCTTCGGCGCCGGTCCAGGGGCAGGTGACGGTGATCACCTCGCCCTTGAGGTCCGGACCCTTGTAGTCCGCCGCGAATGCGGGGCTCGACAGAGTGCCCAAAGCCAGCAGTGCGCCGGCAGCGGTTACGGTTTTCTTGAACATACGTATCGTCTCCTAAAAATACTCGGCGGCCTATCCGCAAAGCAAAACTGGGGTTAAAGACTCTTTCCATCCGCCGCAAAGCGGTACAGGTGCTCTGGCGCAAAGGCCAGTTCAATCGCATTGCCCGGATCCAGCGGCAGGGTGCCGTCCATGCGCGCGGTAATTTCGCCAAGGGCGCCCGCATCCACATAGGCAAAGGTTTCGTTGCCGAGCTTTTCCGAATGCTTCAGCGTGCCCCGGATTGGGCCGCCGGCCTGCACCTTCAGGTGCTCGGGGCGCAGGCCCACGGTGGTGGCGCCATGCTGACCGGCAAAATCACCGGTGATGAAATTCATTTGCGGCGAACCGATGAAGCCCGCCACAAACAGGCTGGCCGGCTTGTTGTACAGCTCCAGTGGCGCACCCACCTGCTCGACACGGCCCTTGTTGAGCACCACGATTTTGTCGGCCAGGGTCATGGCCTCCACCTGATCGTGGGTCACATAAATCATGGTGGAGCCTAGGCTGCGGTGCAGGGTTGCCAGCTC
>CAKZJN010000044.1 GCA_936943465.1 uncultured Rhodoferax sp. | reverse complement strand
CCGGAGTTCGTGCAAGAAACCAACGCGGCCATCGCCGAAGCCTTCCCCGGCGCGCGCATGGTCACCTACGGCCACCTGGGCGACGGCAACCTCCATTACAACGTCCAGGCCCCCGAAGGCGCCGATGCCGAAGCCTTCCTGCGCGACCAGGAAAAGCCCATGAACGCCCTGGTTTACGCCCAAGTCGACCGCTACAACGGCTCCATCTCCGCCGAGCACGGCATTGGTAGCCTCAAGCGCGAAAAGCTTGCAGCACACAAGTCACCGGTCGCGCTGGGCATGATGCGGTCTATCAAACAAGCGCTGGACCCGCACAACATCATGAACCCCGGACGCATGCTCTAACCTGAGTTAGTGCTGCGTCTAGGGTGCAGAGCAGCCTGCTCCGTGTCCCCCGCCCGCTGCGCGGCCTCCTCCTTTACCTGCGCAGTCCGCTCCGCACCCCAGACTTCTTGGCATTAGCAGCGAAAATACACCGTCACTTCATCCAGACCGCCTTTGCCATGACCAGCCCGCAAACCCCGCGCCCCATCCGTTCCCAATACGAAGACTTCATGCGCCACGTCTACACCACCGGCGTGGCCAAGACCGACCGCACCGGCACCGGCACCCGCAGCGTTTTTGGCTACCAGATGCGCTTTGACCTGAATGAAGGATTTCCGCTGGTTACTACCAAGAAAGTGCACCTGCGCTCCATCATTCAGGAGTTGCTGTGGTTCCTCACCGGCAGTAGCAGCAACAACTGGCTGAAAGAACGCGGCGTGTCCATCTGGGACGAATGGGCCCGGCCCGACGGCGACCTGGGCCCGGTCTACGGCGTGCAATGGCGTAGCTGGCCGACACCGGACGGCGGCCATGTCGACCAGATAGCGGAGTTGGTGCAGACGCTCAAAACCAACCCCGACTCGCGCCGCATGATCGTGAGCGCCTGGAACGTGGCCGATCTGTCCAAGATGGCCCTCATGCCGTGCCATGCCTTCTTCCAGTTTTATGTGGCCCCCAGCGAAACGCCCGGTGGCAAGGGGCGACTGTCGTGCCAGTTGTACCAGCGCAGTGCCGACATCTTTTTGGGCGTGCCCTTCAACATTGCCAGTTACGCCCTGCTGACCCACATGCTGGCGCAGCAGTGCGACCTGGAGGTCGGCGACTTTGTCTGGACCGGCGGCGACTGTCACATTTACAGTAACCACCACGAACAGGTGGAAGAACAACTCGGCCGCGCGCCCTTTGCCTACCCCACGCTGCACATCAAGCGCAAGCCTGACTCGATCTTTGGCTACGAATATGAGGACTTTGAGGTGACCGGCTACGAATGCCATCCCGCCATCAAGGCACCCGTGGCGGTCTGAGCCCGATGAAGCTGCACCTGATATTTGCCCGAAGCCGCAACGGCGTGATCGGCAAAGAAAACACCCTGCCCTGGCACCTGCCGGAAGACCTGGCGCACTTCAAGCGCACCACGCTGGGCTGCCCGGTCATCATGGGCCGCAAAACCTGGGATTCGTTGCCGCCCAAATTCCGCCCACTGCCCGGTCGCGCCAATGTGGTCGTGACGCGCCAGGCCGACTGGCAGTCGCCCGGCGCGCTACGGGCCGATTCGCTGGAACAGGCCATGGCGCTGTGTGGTGATGCCGACAATGCCTGGGTGATTGGCGGAGCGCAGCTCTACGCGCTGGCCCTGCCCCTGGCCCACACCGCCGTGGTGACCGAAATTGATATGGATGTGGAAGGTGACGCCTTTGCCCCCACCTTCGGCCCGGCGTGGCGGACCACCGCCTGCGAAGAACACATGGCAGCCAATGGGCTGGCCTATCGCTTTATTACCCTTGAACAAAACACAGGAGCTTGAGAGATGTCTGGGAATGGATTTCACGTGCACGGACCGCATGACCACGAACTGGAACACGCCGTGCATGGAGGTCATGGTGGTCACGGAGACCATGGCGACCACGGCAAGGGTGCCGGCATGGTCAACCAGATCGCCATGTTCACGGCCATCATTGCCACGGTGGGCGCTATCTTTTCCTACATGGGCGGCGCCACGCAGGCCAATGCGGGCCTCTACAAGAACAATGCCGCCCTGAAGAAAACCGAAGCTTCCAACCAGTGGAACTACTTCCAGGCCAAGAGCACCAAACAAGCTCTAGCGGAGTTAGCGCGCGACCTGGCACCCGAGGCAAAACAGCCGAACTACCAGGCCAAAATTGAGCGCTACGAAAAAGAAAAGGGCGAGATCAAGGCCGTAGCCGAAAAGCTCGAATCCGAGGCTAGCGAGTGGGACCATCAAAGCGATGAGCAAATGCACCAGCATCACCGCTGGGCGCAGGCGACCACGGTTTTGCAAGTCTCGAT
>CAKZJN010000043.1 GCA_936943465.1 uncultured Rhodoferax sp. | reverse complement strand
CTTCGGTCCATTGAATGACGTCAATAAACTGTTTCTTGATGAAGTCCATCAAACCCATGGCGTACCCCTCGAGTGGAAAGTAAGGCCATGATACTAGCCAGCCCAGAGTGCCCAGAGCGGCTGGGTGCTTTGCAGGCGCCCCAAAAGCAGAGGCCAGGCGATGGCCTACAAAACCACCCCGCGCCGGTCCATGCACTCGGGGCACAGCCCGTAAATCCAGGGTCCGTTGGCCTGCTCCGCCGCCAGAACCTGCAGGTTGAGCGCATCCACAATTTCAAGCCAGCTAAAGGCCACATGGATCTTGTTGCACATGCTGCAGCGCTTGATGCGGGGCAGGCCCAGGGGCGCGGGGCGCGGCAACGTGTGGGCGCGGTAATCCCGCATGGGCTCTTCGAGCAACAGGCGGTGTCTCACTTCCACCGTCCCGTGCTCCAGAGGGATGATGGACATCTCCATAAACCGTTTGGTGTGTTCCGAGTCGCAGCGGTAAGGCCGGTAAACGGTTCGCCCCAGCGTTCTGGCTGACATCAACATGGTGTTGACAAACATCTTGGTGACGTCGCCGGCAATAAAGGAATCCAGTGGCTTGCCAATGACCGCATCCATGACGGCAGCATCCCCCCGGTTTGCCTTCGCAAACGCATCCCACGGCCCCGTTACCTTGATGATTTGGTTGTGGGCATCCAGGGTATAGGTGATGGTGTCGTCTGGGGTAGTCATGCCTAGCCTGCCTGGGGCTCCCGGTCTAGCATCCACTGCAACAGGGCAGAAGCGGACAGCGGTCGGGCAATGAAGAATCCCTGCGCATAGCGGCAACCCAGCTCTTTCAATGCGTTCAACTGGGCCGCGTTTTCAACACCCTCGGCCAGACTTTCCAGATTCATGTTGCGGGCCAAGTCAACCACCGTGGCGGCAATCGCGCGGTCATCGGGGTCCACATCAATGCCATCCACAAAGCTGCGGTCCACCTTGAGCTCACTAATGGGCAGCCGCTTGAGGTAGGCCAGCGAGCTAAAGCCCGTGCCAAAGTCATCGATGCTGATCTTCAACCCAAACGACTGCAGTTCGGCCAGCATGCGCTGCGCGCGGTCCACTTCAGCCAAAACGCTTTCGGTGACCTCTACGCACAACTTGTTGGGAGCAATGCCCGACTCGCTCACGATGCGGATGATCTGCGACACCGTATCGGACCGCTTGAAATGCTGGCCCGACAAATTGACGCTGACCCGCAAGTTGGTGAGGCCCTGGCGTTCCCATTCGGCGACCTGGCGACACACCTCGGTCAGCACCCAGCGGTCCACCGAGACCACCAGATGCGACTCCTCGGCAATCGGGATGAAATTGCCGGGCGCCAGAACGCCATCGTCCGTTTGCCAACGCACCAGCGCTTCGACGCCCACCATTTGGCCGGTGCTCACATCGATCTGCGGTTGGTACTCCACAAACAGGGCGCCCGATTCAATCGCCTTGCGCAAACCGTTTTCAATGCTGACACGCCGGTTGGCCGTCTCGATCAGGTCGGCAGTAAAGAACTGCACTGCGTTCTTGCCCAGACTCTTGGCGCGGTACATGGCCGTGTCGGCATCGCGCATCAAGATGGCGGGGTCATCGCTGTCGTCCGGTGCCATGCTCACACCAATACTGGCGCTGACCACGCACTCGTGCTCGCCGCAAATAAAGCTGGCCGACAGCACGTTCAGAATGCGGTCGCAGGTCAGCTCCACTTCTTCCCGGTTGGCCACCTCCAGCAGCAGCACAAACTCATCGCCCCCCAGACGGGCCACCGTGTCGCCCGAGCGCACACAATCGCGCAGGCGCTCGGCAGCCTGCTTGAGCAGCGCATCGCCAATGCCATGCCCCAGCGTGTCGTTGATCCACTTGAAGTTATCCAGGTCCAGAAACACCACCGCCAGCAGCACACTGGCGCGCTTCACCCGCGACAGTGCGAGGCGCAAGCGGTCGTGCAGCAGGGTGCGGTTGGGCAGGCCGGTCAGGTCATCGTGGGTGGCCAAAAACTCCACCCGCGACTGCGACGCGCGTACCTGCGTGATGTCGCTGAACAGCCCGACGTAATTGACCACCTCGCCGGTGGAGTCCTTGACCGTGCTGATCGACAGCCACTCCAGATACAACTCGCCGTCTTTGCGCCGGTTCCAGATTTCACCCTGCCACCAGCCCAGCTCCTTGATTTGTGCCCACATGCCGGAAAAGTATTCCGGCGGATGCTTGCCCGAGCTCAGTATGCGGGGCGTCTGGCCCACAATTTCTTCGCGGGCGTAGCCGGTGACCGCTGTAAACGCATCGTTGATGGTCAATATCTTGTGCTGATCGTCGGTCACCATCACGCCTTCGGCCGAGCGCTCAAAAACCCGAGCAGCCAAACGCAACTGGCTTTCGGCGTGCTTTTTCTCGGTGATGTCGGTGGCCTGAAAACAGACCCCGCTGATGGCTCCATCGGTATCAAACAGCGGGAAGCGCACCACCAAAAAGAGGCGGTGCTGCCCGGCAATGCGAATGGTCTCTTCGCGCTCCACATCGCGACGAAGTTTCATGCACTCCAGCTCGTTTTCGCGGAAGGCATCGGACATTTCCGAAGGGAACAACTGGTAGTCCGTTTTGCCCAGCACGTGCCCGGTAGCAAAGCCGAGCGAGGACTCAAACTTGGGGTTGGCAAAGGTGTAGCGCCCGGAAGCATCCTTCACTGCCATCAGCGACACCGAGTTGTTCATCACCGAAAGCAAGCGGTCGCGGGTTTCGCGCACCGCCTGCTCCACCAGATGCAGTTGCGTCACATCGACAAACAGCAGGATTACGCCGGAGGGGACGCCCTTGTCGCGCACCAGCGGTGTCATGTGCAGCGAATAGCTCCGGTGGTGGTGACTCTTCAAGTCTTTGTCGATGGAGATGTGGCCGCTGATGACACTGCGCAGGTCGCCCATCAGGGCCTCGATCTCCAGGGGCAAGGGCAGGTCCAGCACACCACGCCCCATGTGGGCCGGCGTCAATTTGAAGTGCTGCGCCGCCGCGCTGTTAAAGCGGGCCAATAGCAGCCCGCCGTTCAGCACCACCAGCGGGTAGTCAATGCTGTTTTGAACGTTTTCCAGCTCAAACATGAGCTGCTGCATTTCAATCGTCTTGATCTGCAGCTCTTCGTTGACGGTGGCCAGTTCTTCGTTGGTGGACTGCAGCTCTTCGTTGGACGCTTCCAGTTCTTCGTTAGAGGCCTGCATCTCCTCGTTGGATGCCTGAATTTCTTCGTTCAGGGCCTGCATTTCCTCGTTAGAGGTTTCCAGTTCCTCCACCAGCGTTTGCAAGTGTTCCTTGGTAGCCGCCAGTTCATCTTCGAGCTCGCGGTCGTTGGCGGACGGAGTAACCGTGGCGTCCGATTTACTGGCGTTAATCCAGTCCAGGCAGACCATGAACAGCGCCTCGCCACTGAGCTCCGGCACCGGATGCACGCTCACCCGCAAGGCGCGTTTGGCGTTCAAATCGCGCAGCACGCGCGGGCGTCCGCTGGCAACCTGGCGTTTGACCTGCGCCTGCCGCAGCAGCACCTGCAATTCGGTTCGCAATTCCTTGCGAATCAACGAAACCAGATCAAACGCCGGCTTGCCCGGCGTGATGTTGAGCAGCCCTTCGGTGGGGCCATGGATATGGCGGATCTCGAACTTGCCGTTGATCAGAATCGTCAGCGGCACGAAGTAGCGATTGGCGGCCTCCAGCAGCAGGACTTCATAAGCGCCAGGAACTGCCTTGGGTTGCGGCTTCTCAACGAAGTCGCGTGGTGAGTTCAACACCTCGGACCGGAAGGCCGGCAGCTTGGGGCCGGCCGAGGGACTGCAGCGGAAAATCCGCGAGTCCTTGTCCACTACCTCAAACAGGCCGTCCTGCTGGTAAACACTTTCGGAGCGCCCGAGAAATAGCATGCCGCCCGGATTCAGCGCGTAATTGAACACCGACAACAGCCGCGCCTGCAGCTCGGCCTTGAAGTAAATCAGCACGTTGCGGCAGGCAATCAGGTCCAGCCGCAAAAACGGCGGGTCTTGCACCAGATCCTGCCGGGCAAACACCACCAGATCGCGGAT
>CAKZJN010000042.1 GCA_936943465.1 uncultured Rhodoferax sp. | reverse complement strand
GTGTGGTTGAGTTGGGTGCGGGCATCGTCCTCGCGTGGCACCTCGGCCCTGAACGCACTGTATTGCTCGGTCAGCGGGTGCTGCCCCTTCAGCACCTTGTGGCAGATACGACCCGTGGCAGTCTCCCAGGCGGCTATCGCCTCTGCCAGCCCGGCATGGATGGTGTGACCCCAGGTTCCAAGCACGCAATGCACCGGCCAGACCACCAGTTGCCGCTCTCCCGCTGCCTCCAGCGCGTGCAGATAGCGCAGCACCTCGGTGCGCTGCGCGGGATGGCGCGGCGTATAGCGCCCGGCCTCCACATCCGCCGCTGCAATCAGCGTGAAGGGGGCTACCGCCTGCCCGGCAGCATCGAGCCAGAAGGTGGTGCGTTCCACGCCAAAGCTGGCATGCGAATCCAACGTGACCGTGATGCGGTCCACCTGCTGTGCGTGTGCCGGCAGCCAATCAGCCAGACGCTGCATGTCGGCTGCTGCGCCGGGAACTGGCAAGGCCGCACCGGGAATATCCAAAAAGTCATTTTGCGGGTCCACCACCAGCAAGTCGAAACGGGTCATGTAGGTTCCTTGTGTTCAGCCTCGGGCGCCTGCTCCAGCGCCCACAACAGATGTTCACGCACCAAGGCACTGTCGTGTGACAGCCGTTGCTGCAATGCCTGCGTAATACGTTCGCGCAGTGCCCCATCCACAACCGTGCGCAATGCGTTTCCCAGCGCCACCGCCACATTGCGCAGCCAACGCACATGGCCAATGCGGCGGATCGGACTGCCTTCGGTGCGCGCCAAAAACTCGGCCTCGCTCCAGGCGAGCAACTCACATAAGTCGGCACCGGTCAGGCCGGCGCGGGCGTCAAAGTCGGGCAGCGTGGCGCGCTGGGCAAACTTGTTCCAGGGGCAGACCAACTGGCAGTCATCGCAACCATAAATGCGGTTGCCCAGCAGGGGCCGCAATTCCGTTTCGATCGACCCGTCATGCTCAATGGTCAGGTACGAAATGCAGCGCCGCGCATCCACCCGGTACGGCGCCACGATGGCCTGTGTGGGGCAGGCGCTGATGCAAGCGCTGCAGCTGCCGCAATGCCCTTCCACGGGCAGGGTGGCTGGCAAGGCGCGGTCCACATATATTTCACCCAGAAAAAACATCGAACCCGCGTCCCGGTTTAGCAGCAGCGTGTGTTTGCCACGCCAACCCAGGCCGCTGCGCGAGGCCAGTTCCACTTCGAGCACGGGCGCGGAGTCGGTAAACACGCGGTAGCCCAGCGGCCCGGCCTCTGCCGCTATCGCATCGGCCAGCTTTTGCAGCCGCTGGCGCAACACCTTGTGGTAATCCCGCCCACGGGCATACAGCGAAATGACGCCTTGCTCCGCCCGGTCCTGTCGCTGCAACTCGTGCTGCGGCCAGTCATCGGGCGTGTCGGCAGGCAGGTAATCCATGCGGGCGGTGATGACGCTTACGGTGCCGGGCACCAACTCGGCCGGACGGGCCCGTTTGAGGCCGTGGCTTGCCATGTAGTGCATGCTGCCGTGAAAGCCCTGCTCCAACCAGGCCAGCAAACCGGACTCTGCGGAGCCCAGATCCACACCGGCCACGCCAATTTGGGAGAATCCAAGCTTGCGCGCGCTGCGGTCGATGAAGGCAAGCAGCGCGTTATCGAATGAATTGCTGTGGATCATGTCGTGCCTATTGTAGAAACCGGTGCTGCCCGCGCCCCCGCCGCGTTGGCGCTTGCCACCCTGACCTGGCCTGATGAACAGGCGACGCAAGCCTTTGCTGCCGCGCTGGCGGGGCAAAGTGCCTTGCCGGACGCCTTCATCACCTTGCATGGCGACCTGGGTGCCGGCAAGACCACGCTGGCGCGTCACTTGCTGCAGGCGCTCGGCGTCGAGGGCCGCATCAAAAGCCCGACTTACACCATCGTGGAAACCTACGAACTGCCCGGGCTAGCCATTTCGCACTTTGACTTTTACCGCTTCAATGACCCGCAGGAATGGGAAGACGCCGGCTTTCGCGACCTCTTTGCCAGCCCCGGCCTGAAGCTGGTCGAATGGCCGCAAAAGGCCGCCGGCTTGCTGCCGGAGCCGGACATGGATGTGTTCATTGAGGCCGACGGTGACAGCCTGCGCCGGGTGACGCTGGCGGCGTTTACGCCACGCGGCCAAGCATTGGTGCTGGCAATGTCAAATACCACTGCAACGCACCCGGAAGGCGGTGCATGAAGCGGCGCACCCTGCTGATTCGCAGCGGCAGCATCGTGTTGACGCTGGGGCTGCCGCACCTGGCCCATGGCGCCAGCATCGTGAGCGTACGTGTATGGCCAGCGCCCGAATATTCACGGGTCACCATCGAGTCGGACACCGCGCTCAGCGCGCAACAGACCTTTGTGGCCAACCCGCCGCGATTGGCGGTGGACATTGAAGGGCTGGTGCTGGACCCGACGCTCAAGGAACTGGTAGCGAAGGTTAAGGCGGACGATCCCAACATTGCCGGCATCCGGGTCGGCCAGTTCAGCCCCAGCGTGGTGCGTCTGGTGGTGGACCTGAAAAAACCGATCCGCCCGCAGGTCTTCACGCTCCGGCCGGTGGGCGCCTATGCGCACCGGCTGGTGTTTGATCTGTACCCGGAGCAGGAAGACGACCCGCTGCAGGCGCTGATCAGCGAAAAAACCGGGGAACGCAAGCCGGCGCCCCCCACTTCACCAGCGGCCTCCGCCCCGGCAACTGCCACGGTCGATCCGCTGGGAGACTTGATGGCGCGACAGACGCAAAAAGCTCCCAAGCCAGGCACGCCTGCCCCCGGAGACACCCGCCCCTCCGGAGGCGGCAATGACACCGATCGCCTGATCATCGTGGCACTCGACCCCGGTCATGGGGGCGAAGACCCTGGCGCCATTGGCCCCGGTGGCACCCGTGAAAAAGACGTGGTACTGCGACTGGCCCACATCATGCGCGAACGCATCAACGCGACCAGCGTCAAGGGCAATGCCATGCGCGCCTACCTGACGCGTGACGCCGACTTCTTTGTGCCGCTCGGTGTGCGCGTGCAAAAGGCGCGCCGGGTGCAGGCCGACCTGTTTGTGAGCCTGCATGCCGATGCCTTCTTTACACCCGACCCGCAAGGAGCCAGCGTGTTTGCGCTGAGCCAGGGCGGTGCATCGAGCAGCGCGGCGCGCTGGATGGCAGCCAAGGAAAACAAGGCCGACCTGATTGGCGGCCTGAATGTCAAAGCCAAGGACGCCACGGTGCAGCGCGCCCTGCTGGACATGAGCACCACCGCGCAAATCAATGACAGCCTGAAACTCGGCCGGGGCCTGCTCGGCGAAATCAAGCGGGTGGGCAAACTTCACAAAGGCAAGGTGGAGCAGGCTTCTTTTGCGGTGCTGAAGGCACCGGATATTCCCAGCGTGCTGGTCGAGGCGGCCTTTATCAGCAACCCGACCGAAGAGGCCAAGCTCAACAGTGACGAGTTTTTGAACCGGCTGGCCGACGCGCTGCTGCGCGGGATTGAGGGCTATTTCGCCAAAAACCCGCCGCTAGCCCGCGTCCGTTCGACGAGTTAGCCCGGAGGCGCCCATGGCAGAGCTCAGCCACAGGCTCGCCACCACCAGCGGCAGCGCTACGCCAAAGGCCCAGCGGATGCCAAAGCTCTGGGCCACAAAACCCAGCAGCGGCGGGGCCAGCAAAAAGCTCACAAAGGCGGTTTGCGCCAGCGAGGCCACATTCACGGTGGAGGGGCGATCGGTGCGCTGCGCCGCCGCCGACATGGCCAACGGGAAGATCGCGCTGCTGCCTACGCCCAGCAAGGCAAAACCCAGCAGCGACACCCACTCCGAAGGCGATACGAACACCAGCACATCGCCTACTGCCAGCACGCTCAACAGCACGCGCGCCACCACCACCGGGCTGTGCTGCTCGACAAAACGGTCCGCAAAGTAGCGCATCAGCGCCTGTGCAGCCGCACCGGTGGCCACTGCCACGCCGCCCATAAAGGCACTGCTGGCAAACACGTCACGCATGTAAATGGCCGACCAGTCAAAGCCCGCGCCTTCCAGCACCATGGCCGGTAGCGTCACCACCACCAGCACCAGAATGGCGGCGGTCGGCAAGGCAAACAGCGGTGGCTTGGCATCGGCATGGCTGTGGTCGGCCTCGCGCACCGGTGCCGCCTCAAACTTGCCCAGCAGCAAGACGGTGCCCGCCATCGACAGCGCCACCACGCCCCACAGGTGCATTTGCGGACTCACGTTGAGGTAGGCCATCAACGCACCCAGGGCCGAGGCCGTAAAGAAACCGATGCTCCAGAACGCATGGGAGCGGTTCATCAGCCGCCGACCGCTCAGGTGCTCGGCCCGGTCGGCCTCCAGATTCACCACCACCTCGACGGCACCCACCAGCACCCCGCATGGAAACAGGCACAAGAACATCAGCAAAGGCGTTGGCGCAACCGACGCCAGCGCATAAAACGAAGGCAAAAACGGCAGCACACCCAGCAAGATGCGCCGGTGCCCAACCTGCTCGATCACCGGTGCGCCAAAGGTGAGCGACACCAGGGTGCCGGCCGCCACGCCGATCAGCGCCAGCCCCAAAGCGCCTTCGCCCACGCCCATGGAGCGCTGAATTTCGGCCAAGCGGGGAAAGAAGCCGCCCATGCAAAACGAATACAGAAAGAAGCTGGCAAACACGCGGCGGTGCATGGGCAGGTTCAGGCCCAGCCCCCACAACCACGAGCGCTGCTGCGCACTCATGGGGCGGCCTTGCGCCGTGCCTTCCAGCTACCAAACAACACCAGCACGCCGGGAATCAGGATCATGGCCCAGATGATTTTGTCCAAGTGCAGCTTGACCCAGGGAATGTTGCCGAAGAAGTAACCAATGGTGATGATGCCGACCACCCACAAGGCGCCGCCGACCACATCAAAAAACACAAAGCGCGAACGGGTCATTTGCGCGACGCCCGCGACAAAAGGGGCGAAGGTGCGCAAAAAGGGCATAAAGCGCGCAGCGACGATGGTGACCCCGCCATACTTTTCGTAAAAAGCGTGGGCCTGGTTGAATGCCCGCTTGTTGAAAAAGCGGGAGTCTTCCCACTGAAAGACCTTGGGGCCAATGGCGCGGCCAATGGTGTAGTTGGACTGGTT
>CAKZJN010000041.1 GCA_936943465.1 uncultured Rhodoferax sp. | reverse complement strand
GGCATTGGCGGCGTGCACCGGGGTGCCGAGCAGAGTTTTGACATTTCTGCCGACCTGCAGGAACTGGCCCAAACGCCGGTAGCCGTCGTCTGCGCGGGGGCCAAGTCGATTCTGGATTTGCGCCTTACGCTCGAATACCTGGAAACCCATGGTGTGGCGGTGGTGGGCTACCAGACCGATGCGTTGCCGGCATTTTTTACCCGTGACAGTGCCTTCAAGGTAGATTACCGGCTCGAGTCGCCCGCCGACATTGCCGCCGCCCTCAAAGCCAAATGGGATTTGGGGCTTCAGGGTGGCATGGTTGTTGCAAACCCGATCCCTGAGCAATTTGCCATGCCGCGCGAGGCGATTGACCGCGCGATTGAGCAGGCATTGCGGGAGGCCGACGAGCAGGGCATAGCGGGGAAGGCGTCCACCCCGTTCCTGCTGGCGCGTGTGTGTGACCTGACCGGGGGCGATAGCTTGGCTTCCAATATTCAACTGGTGCTGAACAACGCGCGGCTGGCAGCGGCCATCGCGCTGGCTTACCAGGCGATGTAGTTCGCAGGACACCCCGCATGGCATCGCGAAAAATCATCATTGATACTGACCCCGGACAGGACGACGCGCTCGCCATCCTGTTGGCGCTGGCTTCGCCCGAGGAACTCGACGTGCTGGGCATTACGGTGGTAGCGGGCAATGTGCCACTGCCCTGGACGCAAAAGAACGCCCGCAAGATTTGCGAGTTGGCGGGCAAGCCGGGCACGCGGGTCTTTGCCGGCGCGGACCGCCCGCTGATTCGGCCACTGGTGACGGCGGAGCATGTGCATGGTCGCACCGGCCTGGACGGCCCCGACCTGCCCGAACCCACTATGCCGCTGCAGGCGCAGCATGCGGTGGATTTCATCATCGACACCTTGCGGTCCTTGCCTTCGGGGGAAGTCACGCTGTGCACGCTGGGGCCGCTCACCAATGTGGCGCTGGCCTTGCAGCAAGCCCCCGACATCGCGCCCCGCATCCGGCAGATCGTGATGATGGGTGGTGGCTTTTTTGAAGGCGGCAACATCACGCCGGCGGCCGAATTCAATATCTATGTCGACCCGCACGCGGCCGACGTGGTGTTTCGCAGCGGCGTGCCGCTGGTGGTGATGCCGCTGGATGTGACTCACCAGGTGCTGACCACGCGCAAGCGGGTCGAGGCGATTGGCGCCTTGGGTACGCCGGTGGCGCGTGCCGTGGTGGAGTTGCTGGAGTTTTTTGAGCGGTTTGATGAGCAGAAATATGGCTGCGACGGTGGTCCTTTGCACGACCCCTGCGTGATCGCTTATTTGCTGCAACCGCAATTGTTTCAGGGCCGTGACTGCAATGTGACCATTGAGACCGGCTCCGACCTGACACTGGGCATGACGGTGGTGGATTGGTGGGGCGTGACATCGCGCCCGCGCAATGCCACCGTGATGCGCTACGTGGACGCTGACGGCTTTTTCAATTTGCTGACGGCGCGGCTGAAAACCCTATGCGGGTAGGCCTATTTTTTCGTTACCATCGTTTCGTTTCAACCTCAATCAACGGAGATTTCTTCATGCAACAAGTGCGTTTTGTGAAACTGGGAGTGTTGGCTGCCGCCCTGGCAGCGAGTTTTGCAGCCGTGGCCGAGCCGGCAATCATTTTTGATCTGGGTGGCAAGTTCGACAAGTCTTTCAACGAAGCGGCCTATAACGGCATGGAAAAGTGGAAGAAAGAATCCGGCAAGAAGTATCTGGAGTTCGAAGTGACCAATGAGTCGCAGCGCGAACAGGCCGTGCGCCGCATGGCTGAAAAGGGCGCCAGCCCCATCATCAGCGTGGGCTTCTCGCAGGCTTCCGCAGTGGAAAAAGTCGCCAAAGAGTTCCCCAAGCTGAACTTCGCCATTGTGGACATGGTGGTGGAAGCCCCGAACGTGCAGTCGGTGGTATTCAAGGAACAGGAAGGCAGCTTCCTGGTGGGTGCCATGGCGGCCATGGCCAGCAAGACCGGCAAGGTGGGCTTCGTGGGCGGCATGGACATTCCTCTGATCCGTCGCTTTGGCTGCGGCTACGAGCAGGGCGCCAAGTTCGCCAATGCCAAGGCTGAAGTGTTCCAGAACATGACCGGCACCACCGGCGCAGCCTGGAACGACCCGGCGCGTGGCGGTGAGCTGGCCAAGGCCCAGTTTGCCAAGGGCGCTGACGTCGTGTTTGCCGCAGCGGGCGGCACCGGCACCGGTGTGTACCAGGCCGCCAAGGACAGCGGCAAGCTGGCCATCGGTGTGGACAGCAACCAGAACCACCTGCAGCCCGGCACCATGCTGACTTCCATGCTCAAGCGCGTGGACGTGGCGGTTTACAACGTCTCCAAGGGTTTCAAGCCGGGTCTGACCGTGCTGGGCCTGAAGGAAGGCGGCGTGGATTACGCCATGGATGAGCACAACGCCAAGTTGGTCAGCGCCGACATGAAGAAGAAGGTGGACGCTGCCAAGGCCGACATCATCAGCGGCAAGATCAAGGTCTCCGACTACATGGCCGACAACGCCTGCAAATACTAAGTCTGCATGGCTGAGACCGCACCGCTCGCGGTGCACATGCAGGGCATTCAGAAGCGCTTTGGCGCGGTGCATGCCAACGTCAATGTCACGCTCACGGTGCGCAGCGGCACCGTGCACGGACTCGTAGGGGAAAACGGCGCCGGCAAAAGTACGCTGATGTC
>CAKZJN010000040.1 GCA_936943465.1 uncultured Rhodoferax sp. | reverse complement strand
ATCTGAACGGAGCCGCGTGGGGTTTTCTGGACGCCGCCATTGCACCCTTTGTGCGCCAGTTTGCGCATACCGACAAGGCCTGGTTTGCGGCACAAAGCTGGCCGCATCTGCAGCGCTGGCTGGTGGAGTTTGAGGCGTCGTCAGCCTTTGTCGACGTCATGCAAAAAACGCCGATCTGGCAACCCTGACTAAACCGCGCCCTTCATCACCATGCCCACCAGAGCGGCAATCAACAGCGTGATGATCGGAAAGATGCTCAGACCAAAACCAAGCGTCCGGCTGGCCGGGTTTTGGGCATAGGCGCGCCAGTACACCAGACGCCCCACCAGATACACCGCACCGGCCAGGGCCACCCACACCGGCGACCAGTAGCGACCGGCCACATACAGCGCGGGCAGCAGACACACCAACAGTTCCAGCGTGTTCATCTGCACCCGGTAGAGGCGATCGAATTGGGGGTGGCCACTGGTGGCCGGTGCATGGACCTTGTACTGCGTGCGCGCCGATGCAACGACCATTCCAAAGCCGATAAATTGCAGCACCGCCAAAACAGCGACCAGGTCAATCCACATCATGTTTTTGTCCTCAAAGGTTGATCAGCCCGCACGCCATGTGCGCCGAGCCCTTGCCGCGCATCCTACGCCAGCAGGCGCGCCTTGGCTTGCGCGTATTCGCGCTTCAGTTGCGCTATGAAGTCAGCCGCTGGCTGCACCTTGTCAATCGCGCCAATGCCCTGGCCGCAACCCCAGATCTCTTTCCAGGCCTTGGCCTTGTCGCCGCCAAAATTCATGGCGCTCGGGTCGCTCACCGGCAGGTTTTCAGGGTCCATGCCAGCCGCACGAATGCTGGGTGCCAGGTAGTTGCCGTGCACGCCGGTAAACAGGTTGCTGTAGACGATGTCGTCGGAATTGCTGGCCACGATGCATTGCTTGTAGGCATCCACCGCACGCGCCTCTTCGGTGGCAATAAAGGCCGAGCCGATGTAGGCAAAGTCGGCACCCATGGCCTGCGCAGCCAGCACCGCACCGCCACTTGCAATCGAGCCGCTGAGTGCAACGGGGCCATCAAACCACTGGCGGATTTCCTGTATCAGAGCAAACGGGCTTTTCACGCCGGCGTGGCCCCCGGCACCCGCTGCCACGGCGATCAGGCCATCGGCACCCTTTTCAATCGCCTTATGCGCGTGTTTGTTGTTGATGATGTCATGCAGCACCACGCCGCCATAGGAGTGCGCCGCGGCATTCACGTCTTCGCGCGCACCCAGCGAGGTGATGATGATCGGCACCTTGTACTTCACGCACAAGGCCATGTCGTGCTCCAGGCGCTCGTTGCTCTTGTGCACGATCTGGTTGATGGCAAAGGGCGCTGCCGGGCTCTCCGGATGCGCCGCATTGTGGGCCGCCAGCGCCTCGGTAATCTCCATCAACCATTCTTCGAGTTGCTCGGCGGGCCGGGCATTGAGGGCCGGCATCGAACCCACCACGCCCGCCTTGCACTGGGCAATCACCAGCTTGGGGTTGCTGATGATGAACAGCGGGGAGCCGATCACCGGAAACGGCAACCGGTCCAAGGGGGGTGGCAATTTCGACATACGGTCCTCGCCTGGCTTTAGAACGCTTCCAGCGGCATGGCGGTGACGCTATCGGCACCGTCCACAATCGCGTCACGCACGCCCGGAGCCTGGCTCAGGATGTGGTCGGCGTAGAAGCGCGCGGTGGTGATCTTGGCCTGCATGAAGGCCACATCGGTGCCAGCCGCCACGGCCTTTTCAGCCACCAACAACGCACGCGCCATTTGCCAACCGGCCATCACATTGCCAGCCAGCATCAGGTACGGCACGCTGCCAGCAAACACCGCGTTGGGGCTGGCCTTGGTGTTGCCGGCCACAAAGTCCACCACGCTCAGGAACGCTTCGCGTGCGGTCTTGAGTCGCTTGGCTACCGCCAGCGCGTGGGCGCTGCCGCTGGCCAGCAATTCGGCTTCGGTGGCTTCAATCTGACCGGCAATGCCCTTGGCCGTCTGGCCGCCATCGCGTGCCGTCTTGCGGCCCACCAAGTCGTTCGACTGGATGGCGGTTGTGCCTTCGTAAATTGTCAGAATCTTGGCGTCGCGGTAATACTGGGCTGCGCCGGTTTCTTCGATGTAGCCCATGCCGCCGTGCACCTGCACACCCAGCGAGGTCACGATCAGGCTCATCTCGGTGCTGTAGCCCTTGACCAGCGGCACCATGAATTCGTAGAAAGCCTGGTTGGCCTTGCGCGTATCGGCATCGGGGTGGTGGTGTGCCGCGTCGTAGGCGCTGGCCGCAGTGGTGGCCATGGCGCGGCAGCCCTCTGTGTAGGCGCGCATGGTCATCAGCATGCGGCGCACATCGGGGTGGTTGATGATGGGGCCGGCGCCGGGCAAAGAGCCATCCACCGGACGGCTCTGAATGCGGTCACGCGAGAACGTAACGGCCTTTTGGTACGCGCGCTCGGCAATCGCAATGCCCTGCACACCCACGGCGTAGCGGGCTGCGTTCATCATGATGAACATGTACTCCAGACCACGGTTTTCCTGGCCCACCAGGTAACCGATGGCGCCGCCGTTGTCGCCGTATTGCAGCACGGCTGTCGGGCTGGCCTTGATACCCATCTTGTGCTCAATGCTGACGCAATGCACGTCATTGCGCGCGCCCAGCGAACCATCGCCATTGACCATGAATTTCGGGCAGACAAACAGCGAAATGCCCTTCACACCTTCAGGTGCGCCCTGCACGCGGGCCAGCACCAGATGGACGATGTTTTCGGCCATGTCGTGCTCACCCCAGGTGATGAAAATCTTGGTACCGAAAATCTTGTAGGTGCCATCGGGCAGCGGCTCGGCGCGGGTGCGCACGGCTGCCAGGTCGGAGCCGGCTTGCGGTTCGGTCAGGTTCATGGTGCCAGTCCACTGGCCGCTGATCAGCTTTTCGAGGTACACCGCGTTGAGTTCGTCGGAACCGGCGGTAAGCAGGGCTTCAATCGCGCCATCGCTCAGCAGCGGGCACAGCGCAAAGCTCATGTTGGCGCTGTTGCACATTTCAATGCAGGCCGCACCGATGGTCTTGGGCAGGCCCTGGCCGCCAAAGTCACCCGGATGCTGCAAACCCTGCCAGCCGCCGTCGGCGTATTGCTTGAAGGCTTCCTTGAAACCGGGGGTGGCGGTGACCACGCCGTCTTTCCAACTGGTGGGGTTCTTGTCGCCTTCCCAGTTCAGGGGCGCGAGCACACCCTCGTTGAACTTGGCAGCCTCTTCCAGCACGGCTTGTGCGGTGTCCAGGCCCATGTCGGCAAACGCCGGAATCTGGGCAATCTGTTCAATGTTGGCCAAGTGCTCAATGTTGAACAGCATGTCTTTAACGGGTGCGGTGTAACTCATGATGTACTCCAATAAAAAATCAAAAAAAAGGGCATCACCTTGGATGCCCTGGATGCCTGCTTCGAATTACAGGGCCTTGGTCAGTTCCGGCACGGCGACAAACAAGTCTGCCTCCAGGCCGTAGTCGGCCACCGAGAAGATCGGTGCTTCGCCGTCTTTGTTGATCGCCACGATCACCTTGCTGTCCTTCATGCCGGCCAGGTGCTGAATGGCGCCGCTGATGCCGCAGGCGATGTAGAGCTGAGGCGCCACGATCTTGCCGGTCTGGCCCACTTGCCAGTCGTTGGGCGCGTAGCCTGCGTCCACTGCAGCACGGGATGCGCCCATGGCGGCGTTGAGCTTGTCGGCCAAGGGCGTGATCACTTCCGTGAACTTCTCGCTGCTGCCCAAAGCGCGGCCACCGGAGACGATGATCTTGGCGGCGGTCAACTCAGGCCGATCGTTCTTGGCGATTTCGGAGCCCAGGTAGCTCACGTTGGCCGATGCCGCTTGCGCAGCCAGTGTTTCCACAGCGGCACTGCCACCGGTGGCAGCAGCCGGGTCAAAAGCGGTGGTGCGAACCGTCAGCACTTTGGTCGCGTCCGAGGCTTGCACGGTGGCAATGGCGTTGCCGGCGTAAATGGGACGCTCGAATGTGTCAGCACTCACCACCTTGGTGATGTCAGAGACTTGGCCGACATCGAGCTTGGCGGCAATGCGCGGGGCGATGTTTTTGCCAGACGGCGTGGCGGGCAGCACGATGTGGCTGTAGTTACCGGCAATGGCCAGCACCTGAGCGGTTACGTTCTCGGCCAGGCCGTGGGCCAAGCCGGCTTCATCGGCGTGAATCACTTTGGAAACGCCGGCGATTTGGGCAGCAGCGGCAGCAGCCGCACCAGCGTTGTGGCCAGCGACCAGCACATGCACGTCACCACCACATTGGGCGGCAGCGGTCACGGTGTTGAGCGTGGCGGCTTTGATGGAAGCGTTGTCGTGTTCAGCAATAACGAGGGATGTCATGTGGCACCTTTCAAAATGGGTTTGCTATACGCTGATGCCCGCAGGACGGTGTGGCTCTCTGCGCCGGTAGGTAAAGGAGGAGACCCGCAGGGGCGGGGGACACGGACGGCGCTGAGTGCCACGCCGGCCGAAGCCCCACAACAACAGGCTCCACCAAAAGTCACTAAATCACCTTCGCCACGTTCTTGAGTTTGTCGACCAATGTGGCGACGTCCGGCACCTTGATACCGGCGCTGCGCACGGGTGGCTCAACCACTTTGAGGGTCTTGATGCGCGGGTTCACATCCACACC
>CAKZJN010000039.1 GCA_936943465.1 uncultured Rhodoferax sp. | reverse complement strand
TTGATGACTTCCCGGTTGTAGCAAGGCGCGTTGGCAATGTTCTCGCCCAGCGTCTTGCCGTTGGCGGTCAGGCTGTCGAGGTGCAGCAGGTGCTGGATTTCGCGCAACACCGACGGCAGGCCACCGGCGTAGTAAAAGTCCTCCATCAGGAACTGGCCCGAGGGCTGCAGGTTCAACAGGCACGGCACCTGTGCGCCCAGCTTGTCCCAGTCGTCCAGGCTCAGCGGAATGCCCATGCGTCCGGCCAGCGCAATCAGGTGGATCACCGCGTTGGTGGAGCCACCGATGGCGGCATTGGCGCGGATGGCGTTCTCAAACGCCTGGCGGGTGAGGATTCTGGACATTTTGAGGTCCTGCTCCACCATCTGCACAATGCGCCGCCCGCTCATTTGTGCCAGACGGTTGCGGCGCGTGTCAGCCGCCGGAATGGCGGCGTTCTCGGGCAGGCTCATGCCCAGGGCCTCGACCATGCTGGCCATGGTGCTGGCCGTGCCCATGGTCATGCAGTGGCCCTTGGAGCGGTGCATGTCCGACTCGGCCGCCGTGAAATCGGCCTGGCTCATCTCTCCTGCCCGCACCATTTCCGACATTTGCCAGACACCGGTGCCCGAGCCGATGTCTTTGCCGCGAAACTTGCCGTTGAGCATGGGCCCGCCCGAGATGCCGATGGTCGGCAGATCGCAACTGGCGGCACCCATCAAGAGCGAGGGTGTGGTCTTGTCGCAGCCCATGAGCAGCACCACGCCGTCAATCGGGTTGCCGCGAATGCTTTCTTCCACGTCCATGCTGGCCAGGTTGCGAAACAGCATGGCAGTGGGCCGCAACTGCGTTTCGCCCAGCGACATCACCGGAAACTCCAGCGGGAAGCCGCCGGCCTCATACACGCCCCGCTTCACAAACTCGGCCAGCTCGCGGAAGTGCCCGTTGCAGGGCGTCAGTTCGCTCCAGGTGTTGCAGATGCCAATCACCGGGCGGCCGTCGAGTTCATCATGCGGGTAGCCCTGGTTCTTGAGCCAACTGCGGTGCACAAAACCATCACGGTCCTGGCGGCCAAACCAGGCCTGGCTGCGGCGAAACGGGTACTTCTTGGAATCCATGGATGTCGTCCTCGTGGTTCTGTAAAAAGCCCCTGCGCGGGCGCTTGACAAGCGGCATCGTAACAATGCACATTGATTTGGAACAGCCACCCGCAACAAGCCCGACTAGCCCCACCTTCAGGAAGTTTTCATGGTCCCCGTAGCCCCCGCCCGCTCCACCCGCCTCGCCCGTTACCCCAGCTTGCAGGGGCAGCGCGTCTTCATTACCGGGGGTGGCACCGGCATAGGTGCGGCCATGGTCGAGGCCTTTGCCGAACAGGGCGCCCAAGTGGCTTTTGTGGACTTTGCAGAGCGCGAAAGCCGGGCCCTGGTCGAGAAGGTGGCGGCTGCCGGCCATGCCCGGCCCTGGTTCGGGCACTGCGATGTGCGCGATGTGGCAGCACTGCAGCAGGCCCTTGCCGAAGCGCTGGCCAGCGTGGGCGACTTCTTTACGCTGATCAACAACGTGGCGCGCGACGACCGCCACACGCTGGAGTCCGTCACCCCCGAATACTGGGAGGAGCGCATGGCGGTGAACCAGCGGCCGGCCTTCTTTGCCATTCAGGCGCTGGTGCCTGGCATGCGGCGTCTGGGCGGCGGATCGATCATCAACTTCGGCTCCACCGGCTGGCAGACCAAGGGCAGTGCTTTCCCCTGCTATTCGATTGCCAAGGCATCGGTGAACGGCCTGACCCGGGGGCTGGCCGGCAGCCTGGGGCCGGACCGTATCCGGGTCAACACCATCTCGCCCGGCTGGGTCATGACCGAGCGCCAGATCAGCTTGTGGCTCAATGAGGAAGGCGAAAAGGAAATCAAGCGCAACCAGTGCCTGCCCGACAAACTCTATGCCACGGACGTTGCCCGCATGGCTCTCTTTTTGGCGTCGGATGACGGCGCCATGTGTACCGCGCAGGAATTCAAAGTAGACGCGGGCTGGGCCTGAACCCCCTGGATTTGAACCATGTCCAAGCACCCGCTTTTGCCCGCCGACCGTTACGCCGGAACCCTGGTTACCCGCATCTGGAACCCTGCCGGCATCGGCGGGCCTTCGGTAGCCGTGTTGCGCGAAGACGGCGTGTTTGACCTCTCGGCGCATGTGCCCAGCATGAGCAGTCTGCTGGAAGCGCCCGACCCGGTGCAGCGGGTGCAGTCCTGGTCCGGCCAGCGGGTGGGCAGCCTGGAGGAGGTGCTGGCCAATAGCACCGAGGCGACCCGCGACCAGCGCAAGCCCTTCTTTCTGTCGCCCTGTGATTTGCAGGTCATCAAGGCCGCAGGCGTCACCTTTGCCAGCAGCATGATCGAGCGGGTGATTGAAGAAAAAGCCGGTGGTGACGCCAGCCGCGCGCAGGCGATTCGTGCGCAGGTACAGGCGCAGATTGGTGCCGACCTTTCGCGCATCAAGCCGGGCTCGGCGCAGGCCTTGCAGTTGAAGAAGGCGTTGCAAGACCAGGGCATCTGGTCGCAGTACCTGGAGGTGGGCATCGGGCCGGATGCCGAGGTGTTTACCAAGGCGCCGGTGCTGTCATCGGTGGGTACCGGCAGCGACGTGGGCATACGCGCCGACTCGCACTGGAACAACCCCGAGCCCGAGGTGGTGCTGGCGGTGAACAGTCGCGGCGTGATTCAGGGTGTGGCGCTGGGCAATGACGTGAACCTGCGTGATATCGAGGGCCGTAGCGCCCTGTTGCTGGGCAAGGCCAAGGACAACAATGCGTCCTGTGCCATCGGCCCTTTCATCCGCTTGTTGGACGACAGCTTCACCCTGGACCATGTGCGCCGCGAGGTGGTGCAACTGGAGGTGACCGGCGAAGACGGCTTTGTGATGCACGGCACCAACTCCATGGACCAGATCAGCCGCGACCCGCTGGAACTGGTGCAGCAGACGATGGGCGCGCACCAGTATCCGGATGGTTTCATGCTCTTTATGGGCACCCTGTTTGCACCCACCCAGGATCGCGATCAGGCCGGTGGCGGCTTCACGCACCGTGTGGGCGATAGCGTGCGCATTCAGAGCCCGCACCTGGGCACGCTGTGCAACCGCGTTACCCTGTGCGACCACGCAGCGCCCTGGCAGTTTGGCTTACGCGCCTTCTTCAATAACCTGGCTGCACGGGGCCTGCTGGCG
>CAKZJN010000038.1 GCA_936943465.1 uncultured Rhodoferax sp. | reverse complement strand
ACGGCATCCGCTGCCAATGCCAACCAGGGCGGCCTGTTTGACATGGGCGATGACGACCACGGCTCCAGCACGCAAGAGCCCGACCTGGTCGAAGTCATGCCCTGGGGCGTGAAAGAGCGACTGACTTTTGAGAAAACCGCCATTGGCTTTTACCTCTCCGGCCACCTGTTTGATGAGGTGGAGACCGAGGTGCGCAAGTTTGCCAAACGCCCCATCGAAGAACTGCTGGAAACCCGCGAGCCGCAGTTGCTGGCCGGCATCGTGACGGATTTGCGCGTGATCAACGGGCAGCGCGGCAAGCTGGGCCTGTTCAAACTGGACGACAAGTCCGCCACCATCGAGGCGCGCGCCGACGAGGCGCTGCTCAATGCCCACAAGAATTTGCTGAAGGACGACGAACTCATCATCGCCATGGGCAAGGCCCAGCCGGACCGCTTTTCAGGTGGCATGCAGTTCACCGTGCAACAGATATGGAGCCTGGAGCAAGCCCGTTGCCGCTTTGGCAAGTATTTGCGGGTAATGGTGAATGGCCGAGCGCCGGAAATTGCACGCTTGCTCAAGGACTTTCCGGCGCAGCGGGAAATGTCGGAGCAGGGTGAACTGGTGCGGGGCCTAAGCGTTCGGCTGCAACTGATTCGCAACGCTGACGTCGCTGCCGATGGTTGTGCCGGAGCTGAGGCGGTATTGGCCTTGGGGGAAGAGGCGCGGTTTTACCCGAGTGATGCGGCGCTGGCGAGTTGGCGGGCGCAGGCGGATCAGGGTAGGGCGGTGATTGCTTACGACTGAGCCAGGCGGTTGAAAGCGCTTGGGCAGGGCGACCATTGGATGTTTTCAAAGTAGCCAGTGCTGGCCCTGCGTGGATCTGTCACGCACCGGCCAAACCGGGCACAGCATGTGTACGACCTCCATCAGGCTTAACCATTCGGTGATTTGATCTGGCGCAAACGCCGGTAAAGCTGCCTAGGGCCCGGCCGAATACCGAATCTAAATGAGATAGACTCTCATTTGGATCAAGGAAACTGCATGCTTTTGTCCGAGTTGCCCAACGGGGCGCACGCACTGGTTGAACGGGTTTTTAGTGGTGCTCCCGAGGTGGACAGCACGGTGGTGCAGCGTCTGGAAGAACTGGGTTTTATTCAGGGCGAGCCGGTGCTGATGCTGCGGCGTGGGCCGGGTGGGCGTGAGCCGCTCGCCGTGCAAATTGGGGAAACCCTGTTTGCCTTGCGGCTCGTCGAGGCACAAAGCGTGGCGGTGACCACGCCAGAAACATTGAGCATCGTCTGACATGTCCCTCGCCCACCCTGAAAATCCGATGGTGATTGCGCTGGTGGGAAACCCCAATTGCGGCAAAACGGCCCTTTTCAACCTGCTCACCGGTGCCCGCCAGAAGGTGGCCAATTACGCTGGCGTCACGGTGGAACGCAAGGTGGGTACCGCGCGGCTGGCCACCGGCCAGACCATTTCGGTGGTGGACTTGCCGGGTTCCTACAGCCTCAACCCGTCCACGCCCGATGAGCAGGTGATGCTCGAAGTGATCGAAGGCCGCCGTGATGGCGAGGCTGCGCCCGATGCCATCGTTGCGGTGGTGGATGCCACCAATTTGCGCATGAACCTGCGTCTGGTGCTGGAGTTGACGCGGCTAGGCAAACCGTTGATCGTGGCCCTGAACATGGCCGATGTGGCACGCGCGCATGGCCTGAAAATTGACGTTCAGAGGTTGGCACATGAATTGGGTTGCCCGGTGGTGGAAACTGTCGCGGTTCAGCATGATGGCCACGCCGCGCTGATGACGCATTTGCAGACCCACATGGCCTCGTTGACGGCGCGCGCGCGCAACACACGCTTGGTGAAAGCACCGCCGCATCTGCCGGCACATGAACTACAGACGCGGGTGCGGCGCATTCTGGCGCTGGTCGCGCCGCAGGTGCCCAAGTTGGGGCGCTTTCAATACAAGATCGACGCCGTGGTTATGCACCCGTTCTGGGGGCTGGTGCTGTTGGCGGTGGTGCTGTTTCTGATTTTTCAGGCGGTGTTTTCCTGGGCTACGTTGCCCATGGACCTCATCAAAGATGCGGTGGTCGATCTGGGCGATTTCGTAGTGGCGCATCAAAGCGACGGCCCCTTGCGCAGTCTGCTGGTGGACGGCGTCATTGCCGGTGTCGGTGGCGTGCTGGCCTATCTGCCGCAAATTCTGATTCTGTTTTTCTTTATTTTGCTGTTGGAAGACTCCGGCTACCTTCCGCGCGCTGCATTCTTGCTGGATAGCCTGATGGGCCGTGTGGGACTGTCGGGCAGGGCCTTTATTCCGTTGTTGTCGAGTTTTGCCTGCGCCATCCCCGGCATCATGGCCACCCGCACCATCGCCAATGGGCGCGACCGCCTGGCCACCATCTTGGTGGCGCCGCTGATGACCTGCTCGGCGCGCCTTCCCTTGTATGCGTTGCTGATTGGCGCCTTTGTGCCGGCGCGCAAGGTGGGCTGGTTTGATCTGCGTGGTCTGACGCTGTTTGGCCTGTATGTGGCCGGCGTCGTGAGTGCGATGGCGGTGTCCTGGGCGCTTAAGCGTGTCTGGATGAAGTCGCACTACCAACCGCTCATGCTGGAGCTACCTCCGTACCGCAAACCCAGCCTGCGCAATTTGGTTCTGGGCCTATGGGAGCGTGCCCGCATCTTTATGAGCCGGGTGGGCGGCATCATTTTTTCGTTGACCGTGATCTTGTGGTTCTTCTCTACCTTCCCCGGCCCGCCACAGGGATGGGACCCGTCACAAGGCCCCGCCATCCAATACAGCCTGGCCGGCATACTGGGCCGTGCGCTGGAAGTCGTGTTTGCGCCCATCGGCTTTAACTGGCAAATCTCGATTGCGTTGGTGCCCGGCATGGCCGCTCGCGAGATCGCCGTGGGCGCTTTGGGTACGGTATATGCACTGTCCTCCGCGCGGAGCGGCGTAGCCGACTCACTGGCGCCGGTCATTGCACAAGGCTGGTCGCTGGCGACGGCCTATGCGCTGATTGCCTGGTTTGTTTTTGCACCGCAGTGCCTGTCTACGCTGGCGGTGGTGCGGCGTGAAACCAACTCATGGAAGTACCCGCTGCTCATGGCGGGCTACCTGTTTGCGCTGGGTTATGCGGCGGCGTTTGCCACCTTTCACATCACCAAGGCCATGGGAGGTTAAGGCGATGTGGGAGTCTCTAGTCGTCGCTGCGTTGGTTATCGGTTGCGGGATGTACGCGGTCTGGACGCTCAGCCCCAAAAAGCTGCGCAGCCGGGTGGCGCGAAGCTTGCTGCGCATGCAGCCTAAAGGACGGTTACAGGACGCTTTGACCCGAGTCGCGAACGGGCAGGGCGGGTGCGGTTGCACCGGCTGTGACCGCTCGCCTGCGGAGCGAAATGAAGGTGCGCAATCAGCCTACCAACCGATGAGCTTTCAGCCGAGGGCCGGCTCAATCCTTCGGTCGAAAGCCGATGAGTAACGAAGAAGGTACCGAGCCGTCCACATCTTTGGGCAGCACTTCGGTTTTGTAAATCGCGCGGGTGACTGCGTCATCCCAACTCTTGACGCCGCTGCTTTGGGTAATGCGGGCACTCAATATAGTGCCGCTGGGGGATGTGCGGATTTCGACTTCCACGCGCGGATTGCCGTCGATGTTGTCGGGGTAGGTGATGTTGGGTTTGATGCGGCCCACAATGCGCCCCGCATAGCCCGCAGAGGGGCCGCTCGATTGCGCGGCCGCAGCGCCTCCGGGTGTGTTGCCACCGCCGGAGGTGCCGCCGGCCAATCGTTCCATGCGTTTGATTTGCTCATCTCGCGCCTTGGAAGCATTGGCCTCTGCCTGCTTGTCCAATTTGCGCTGCTGCTCATCTTTGGCCTTGGCCAGCTTGTCAGCCTGCTCCTTCTTGAGCTTTTCCTTGTCTTTCTTTTCCTGCTCCAGTTTGGCGAGCTTTTGCTTTTCAAGTTCGGCCTTTTGCTTGGCCAGTTTTTCCTGCTCCAGTGCCAGCTTTTTTTCTTTTAGCAGGCGGGCCTTTTCTTTTTCTTTGGCGATGGCAATGTCGGCCTGGGCCTTGATTTCTGCGGGCGTCGGCACTGGTTCGGCCTTGGGCTCCGGTTGGGGCTCCGGCTCGGCTTTCTGCGGTTCGGGCTGCGGTATGGGCTCCGGGGCCGGAGGTGCGGCTTGCACCGGCACGGCGGACCACAGTTCAGCCTCTACCGTGGCCTGCACGGCGTCACGCTTCCAGTGCATGCCGGCGCTCAATATGGCCACCAACACGCCGTGCGCCAGAATGGCCAGCACCAGGGCGCGCAGCATGCCCGGCGTAGGCGGTGGCGCAAATTCCTGGCGGCGGGCTGCGGTGTCCATGTAGGCGGTTTCGTCCTAGTTGACCAATTGCACCGACAGGCCCACGCGCTGGATGCCGGCGCGCTGCAGCGTGTCCATCACCCGGACCACGCTCTCGTATTTCACGCTCTTGTCGGCGCTGATGACCACGGCCGAGTTGGCGGCGGTGGCGCTGTCCTTGCCACCTTGCGCGCGCTGAACCGCAGCCGCTAGTTCCTTCAAGGAAATCGGCGCGGTTTGGGCGTCGGTCTTCAGGCTGAGCTTGTCGTCCTTGCCGACCACGATTTGAATCACCTTATCGGGCTGGCGCGCGGCCTTGCCCACGCTGGGCAGGTCGATCAGGCTGGGGGTGATGAGTGGCGCGGTCACCATGAAGATGATGAGCAACACCAGCATCACGTCGATGAAGGGCACCATGTTGATTTCGTTGATGGTGCGGCGTCCGCGACCATGACCTCGGCTGGCAACAGCAGGCATATCGGGCTCCCGGCGTGGCGGTTAACGCTGTGCGGGCTGCGCAGTTTGCGCACCCACATTGCGTTGCAGGATGTTGGAGAACTCTTCAATAAAAGTCTCCTGGTGAATCGCGATGCGGTCCAGATCCCGGGCAAAGCGGTTGTAAGCAACCACCGCCGGAATGGCGGCGAACAGGCCGATGGCCGTGGTTGCCAGCGCCTCGGCAATGCCGGGGGCCACAGTGGCCAGCGTGACCTGCTGCAGCGAGGCCAGCCCGGTAAAGGCGTGCATGATGCCCCAAACCGTGCCGAACAAACCCACATACGGAGACACCGAACCGACCGACGCCAGGAACGACAGGTTGCTTTCGGCGACGTCCATCTCGCGCTGGAAACTCGCCCGCATGGCACGACGCGCGCCGTCCATCAGGGTGCCCACATCGGTGATGCGTTTCTCGCGCAGCTTCTGGTATTCGCGCATGCCACTGGCAAAAATGCGCTCCATCGGGCCTCCGTGGGCAGCGCGCTTGGTGGCTGCAGTAAACAGGTCATTGAGGCTGGAGCCGGACCAGAACTCGCGCTCGAAGTCTTCGTTTTGCCCCTTGATTTTGTTCAAGGCAAAGAGCTTGCGGAAGATGGCCGCCCAACTGGCAATCGACACCAGCACCAGCAGCAGCATGACGGCTTGCACAACGATGCTGGCGTTGAGCACCAGGTGAAGAATATTGAGGTCTTGGTTCATAGGGTTCCGGGTAAAAGTCAGGCCAGCACAGCGCGTAGCCGCTCGACGGCGGTTTGGAGCTGCGCCATGGAACTGGCAGTTGAAAAACGGATGAAATTACGGGTCTCAAAGTTGCCGAAGTCGCGTCCGGGCGTAACCGCAACATGGGCGCGGCGCATCACCTCGTAGGCAAAGTCCCAACTGCCTTCCACGCCCAGTTTTTTGCAGGCTTCCGAGCAGTCGGCCCAGGCGTAAAAGGCGCCGTCCGGCATGACCGGCACGGTCAGCCCCAGCGCATTGAGGGCTGGAATGAAGTAGTCGCGCCGTGCCTTGAACTCGCTGCGCCGCTCTTCAAAAATTGCCAGGCTGGCTGGCTCAAAACAGGCCATTGCCGCGTGCTGCGCCACCGTGCTGGGGCAGATAAACAGGTTTTGCGCCAGCCGTTCAATCACCGGCACCAGCTTCTCGGGCACCACCATCCAGCCCAGACGCCAGCCTGTCATATTGAAGTATTTGCTGAAGCTGTTGATGCTGATCAGCGCGTCATCGAGCTGCAGCGCGGTCTGGCCGAATTGCGCCTCGTAGCTCAGTGGCAGGTAAATCTCATCCACCAGGGTAATGCCGCCGCGCGCCTGCACCACCTGATGAATGCGCCGCAACTCGTCCGGGTGAATCGAGGTGCCGGTCGGGTTGGAGGGCGATGCCAGCAACACACCACGCGTGGCAGCGGTCCAGGCGGCTTCGACTTTGGCGGCGCTGAGTTGAAAGCGCTCTTCAGCCGTGGACGGCACCAACACCGCTTTGCCCTGCGCGGCAGACACAAAGTGCCGGTTGCAGGGGTAGCTGGGGTCGGGCATCAGAATTTCGTCGCCCGCGTCGATCAGTGCCAGGCAGGCCAGGTGCAAGGCCGCCGAGGCTCCTGCGGTCACCACGATCCGGTTCGCGGGTACGCGGGCCTGAAAGCGGGAGGCGTACCAGTCGGAAATGCGCTCGCGCAAGGGCATAAGACCCAGCGCAGGGGTGTATTGCGTGGCACCGTCGCGGATGGCGCGGTCGGCTGCTTCCTGCACCAAGGGTGCGGCAGTGAAGTCGGGCTCGCCGATGTTCAGGTACACCATGGGCCGCTCGGTGTGCGCCACGGTTTTGCCCAGTTCGGCGGCGGCCTTGGCCACCTCCATCACATAAAAGGGCTCAATCGCTTGTGCGCGCTCGGAGATTCGCATGGGCAGGGTAAACGGGCTGCTTAACGCGGCTTCTTGTGGCTGTCGGCTTCGACTTCGACGGCACGCAGTTGCGGAGCCAGGCCGTTGAGCACGGCGTTGACGTATTTGTGCCCGTCAGTGCCGCCAAATTCTTTGGCCAGCTCAATGCATTCGTTCAGCACCACGCGCCAGGGCACGTCCAGGCAATGCTGAAATTCATACACACCAATCCACATGACGGCATGCTCAATCGGCGATATTTCGGCAAAGGGGCGGTCCAGCAGCGGCGAGATCAGGGCGTCGAGTTGTTCGGCCTGTTCATTGCAGCCATGCAGCAGCGCGTCAAAGTGCGCCGCGTCGGCCTTGTTAAAGCCGGCCAGGTCGCGCGTGAAGGTGTCCACATCGTCCACCGGGTTACGCCCGACCAGACTTTGGTACAAGCCCTGCAGGGCAAATTCGCGCGCACGGCTGCGGCTGGACTTGCTGCCGGCCTTGCGGGCGCCGGTGCTGGTAAGGCCGGTACGCGACTGCCGGGGCGGGCGCTTGGGGCTAGAGGGTGTGTTGAATTCACTCATCAGATGGACTCCAGCAGGTTGGCCATTTCCACGGCTACGCGGGCGGCGTCGCGGCCCTTATCTACCTGGCGGGCCACGGCCTGTTCCAGGTTTTCGGTGGTCAGAATGGCGTTGGCAATCGGCACCTGGTAATCGAGCCCGATGCGGGTGACGGCTGAGCCCGACTCGTTGGCCACCAGCTCAAAGTGGTAGGTCTCGCCACGGATGATGCAGCCCAGCGCAATCAGCGCGTCGTACGACGACTTTTCGGCCATGGCCTGCAGCGCGACGGCCACTTCCAGTGCGCCTGGAACGGTGATGTGGGTGATGTGCTTTTCAGCCACGCCGAGTGCCAGCAACTCGGCCTTGCAGGCGTTGGCCAGCGCGTCGGTGATGTCGGCATTGAAGCGTGCCTGAACGATGCCGATGGTGAGCTTCTTGCCGTTCATGCGGCTGTCGGTTGCGGCAACGGTGCCTTTGTCTGCGCCAAACATAGTGTGGGTTCCCTTAGGTTTTTATTTGCTGATGTAGCCGGTGATTTCAAGCCCGTAGCCGGCCATGCTGGGCATGCGGCGCGGGCTGCCCATGAGGCGCATCTTGTGCACGCCGCACTGGCGCAAAACCTGCGCACCGATGCCGTAGCTGCGCAGGTCCATGCGGCCGCGCTCGGGCGCATGCGATGCGCGGGCGGTGCCTTCAAACTGGGCCAGCAGTTGCGCACCGCTTTCACCGCAGTTGAGCAAAACCACTACGCCTTTGCCTGCTGCGGCAATGTGGGCCAGCGAGGCCTCCAGGCTCCAGGAGTGCATGGTGCGGCCGACTTCCAGGGCGTCGAGCACGGACAGGGGTTCGTGTACCCGCACGTCGACCGACTCGTCAGCACCCCAAGTACCTTGAACCAGCGCCAGGTGAATACCGCTGCCGGTGCTGTCGCGGAAGGCGTGGGCATTGAAGGTGCCAGCAGAAGTTTGGATGCTGCGGCTGCCGACCTGTTCGATGAGCGATTCCACGCGGCTGCGGTGGGCGATCAGGTCGGCAATGGTGCCGATCTTGAGGCCGTGTTCGGCGGCAAAAAGTTGCAGGTCGGGCAGACGGGCCATGGTGCCGTCGTCCTTCATGATTTCGCAAATCACCGAGGCCGGTGTGCAACCGGCCATGGCGGCCAGGTCGCAGCCCGCTTCGGTATGGCCGGCGCGCATCAGCACGCCGCCATCCACCGCCTGCAAGGGGAAGATGTGGCCTGGCTGCACCAGGTCGGCTGGCACGGCGTTCCTGGCCACGGCGGCTTCTACGGTGCGCGCGCGGTCGGCGGCCGAAATGCCGGTGGTCACGCCTTCGGCAGCTTCGATGGAAGCGGTAAACGCAGTGCCCTTTTTGTCGCCATTGCGGGCGGTCATGGGGGGCAATTGCAGGCGTTCGCAGCGCTCGCGGGTAAGGGTGAGGCAAATCAGGCCACGGCCATAGCGCGCCATGAAGTTGATGCCATCGGCTGTGACGTGGTCCGCCGCCAGAATCAGGTCTCCCTCGTTTTCGCGGTCTTCTTCATCCACCAGAATGACAATTTTCCCCGCGCGCATGTCGGCCACGATGTCTTCAATAGGGGAAATGGGTACGGGGGCGTAAGCGCTCATGGGAAGGAGGGTGCGAAGGTTAAACAGGGGTGGCGGATGCGTTCTGCGCCGGGGCGGTCAGCATGCGTTCCACATAACGGGCGATCAGGTCAATTTCCAGATTGACCCGGCTGCCTGCGCGCAGGGCGTGCAGGGCGGTGTTTTCAATGGTGTGGGGAATCAGGTTGATGCTGACCTCGCAACCGTCAGCCAGATCGGAGACGCGGTTGACGGTCAGGCTCACGCCGTTGATGACGATGGAGCCCTTGTAGGCCAGAAACTTGCCCAGGGCGGCCGGGGCCACAACCCGCAGTTCCCAGCTTTCACCCACCGGGGCGAAGTGCGACACGCTGCCTACGCCGTCCACATGGCCCGAAACCAGATGGCCGCCCAGGCGGTCGTTGGCGCGCAGGGCTTTTTCCAGGTTGATGGGGCC
>CAKZJN010000037.1 GCA_936943465.1 uncultured Rhodoferax sp. | reverse complement strand
CACGACCGGCGCTATGCGATTGACGCCTCCAAGATCGAAAAGGAACTGGGCTGGAAACCCGCCGAAACCTTTGAGACCGGCATCCGCAAGACCGTGCAGTGGTACCTGGACAACCCCGAATGGGTGGCCAACGTGCAAAGCGGCGGCTACCGGGAGTGGGTCAGCAAGCAATACGGCAACAACGCCACCAGCACGGTTGCCGCATGAAAATTCTGTTGTTTGGCCGTGGCGGGCAGGTAGGCTGGGAACTGCAACGCAGCTTGTCCGTATTGGGTGAAGTAGTCGCTCTGGACTTTGATGCCACCCAGAATCCACACAATCTGTGCGGCAGTTTTACCGACCTGGCCGGCCTGGCTTCTACTGTGCAGGCGATCAAGCCAGACGTCATCGTCAATGCCGCCGCCCACACCGCTGTAGACAAAGCCGAGTCCGAGCCTGACCTGGCGCGCAGCCTGAATGCGCTGGCACCGGGCGTGCTGGCCACGGAAGCGACCAAGCTGGGTGCCTGGCTGGTGCATTACTCCACCGACTACGTCTTTGACGGCAGCGGCACCGCGCCCTGGAAAGAAACGGACGCCACCGGCCCCTTGAGCGTGTACGGCCAGACCAAGCTCGAAGGCGAGCAAGCTGTCGCCAGCACCCCAAAACACCTCATCCTGCGCACCAGTTGGGTCTATGCCGCGCGCGGTGGCAACTTCGCCAAGACCATGCTGCGCCTGGCCTCCGAGCGCGAAACGCTGACCGTGATTGACGACCAGTTTGGTGCCCCCACTTCGGCCGAGTTGCTGGCCGATGTCACGGCGCATTCCATTCGCGCGGCGATTGCCAACCCGAGCCTGGCAGGCCTCTACCATTGCGTGGCCGCCGGTGAAACCAGTTGGCACGGCTATGCGCGCTTTGTGCTGGAAACCGCGCAGGCTCTGGGCACTCCGCTCAAAGCAGGCCCGGCTCAAGTGTCACCCACCAGCACCGCGAGCTACCCCACTCCAGCCCAACGCCCGCTCAATTCGCGTCTGGACACTTCCAAGCTCCAAAAAGCCTTTGGGCTGACCCTGCCGCACTGGCAAACCGGCGTGTCCCGCATGCTGACCGAAATCTCAGGGAAATAAGGAAAAACAACACCATGACGCAAGCAACCCAAGGCAAAGCCCGCAAAGGCATCATCCTGGCCGGCGGCTCCGGCACCCGCCTGTACCCGGCAACCCAGGTGGTCAGCAAGCAACTGCTGCCCATTTACGACAAGCCGATGATTTATTACCCGCTGACCACCTTGCTGTTGGCCGGTATCCGTGAGGTGCTGATCATCTCCACACCGCAGGACACGCCCCGCTTTGAGCAACTGCTGGGTGACGGTAGCCAGTGGGGCATTCAGATTCAATACGCAGTGCAGCCTTCACCCGATGGATTGGCCCAGGCCTTTTTGATCGGCGAGCAGTTTCTGGATGGCGCCCCCAGCGCCCTGGTGCTGGGCGACAACATCTTTTACGGCCACGACTTTGCCACGCTGCTGCAGGCAGCCAACCGGCAAACCAGCGGCGCTACCGTATTTGCCTACGCGGTAACCGACCCCGAGCGTTATGGCGTGGTGGAGTTTGACGACCACGGTCGCGCCATCAGTCTGGAAGAAAAACCCGCCAAGCCCAAGAGCCGCTATGCGGTGACCGGCCTGTATTTTTACGACACCCAGGTGGTTGAACTGGCCAAGCAGGTCAAGCCCAGCGCCCGGGGCGAACTGGAAATCACCGACTTGAACCGCCTGTACCTGGAAAAGAACCAACTCGATGTGCAGACCATGGGGCGGGGCTATGCCTGGCTCGATACCGGCACACACGAGTCCATGCTGGAGGCCAGCCAGTTCATCGCCACCATCGAGAGCCGCCAGGGCCTCAAGGTCGCTTCCCCCGAAGAGGTGGTCTGGCGTCACGGCTGGATTGACAACGCGCAACTGGAAAAGCTGGCCAAACCGTTGGCCAAGTCCGGTTACGGGCAGTATTTGCTGCGCTTGCTGAGCGAGAAAGTCTACGGATGAAAGCCACGCCAACCGCCATCCCCGACGTCTTGCTGCTCGAACCCCGGGTCTTTGGGGACGAGCGCGGCTTTTTCTTTGAAAGCTTCAACCACAAGGTGTTTGAAGAAGCCACGGGCATCAAAACCCAATTTGTGCAGGACAACCATTCCAAGTCGGGCAAGGGCGTGCTGCGCGGACTGCACTACCAGACTCAACACGCCCAGGGTAAGTTGGTGCGGGTGACGCAAGGTGCCGTGTTTGATGTGGCGGTGGACATTCGCAAGGATTCGCCGACCTACGGCAAGTGGGAAGGCGTGATACTGAGTGCAGAGAACAAGCGCCAGTTGTGGATTCCGGCCGGTCTGGCCCACGGGTTTCTGGTGCTATCGGACACGGCGGAGTTTTTGTACAAAACCACCGACTACTACGCGCCGGAGCACGAGCGCTGCATTGTCTGGAACGACCCAAGCTTGGCAATTGAGTGGCCGCTGGACGGGCAGGCGCCTAAGCTCTCTGCCAAGGATCAGGCGGGCAGTTTATTTGTCACAGAATGTGACTGAAAGTGAGGGCCGCCCCTTTGGCAATCCTGCGACAGGGCGGCGCATTTACTTTGGAATTTCAATCATGAATGATTGTCAAATCCGCAACGCAAAGGTTATGCTGTAAGTAATGGCTTCCCCTGTCGATTCCTACCTGCAAGACTCCTCTGCAATTGCCCTGCCCGGCTTGGGTCGCGCAATGATCGCCGCCGGCAAAATCGGCCAAAAAGCGGCTGAGGACATCTACAAAAAGTCGGTCGCCAACAAGTCCAGTTTCATCTCTGAATTGGTGGGCTCGGGGGTGGTTTCTGCGTCCGATTTGGCCCATACGCTGTCCCACGCCTTTGCGGCCCCCCTGATCAATCTGGACGCGGTCGATCCACAGCGGCTACCCAAGGGCCTGTTGGACCACAAAACCTGCCAGGACTTTCGCCTGGTTGTCCTGAGCAAGCGCAACAACCGCTTGATGGTGGCTACCGCCGACCCTTCCGACCAGCGCGCCGCAGAAAAAATCAAGTTCTCTACCCAAATGGGGGTGGACTGGATCATTGCCGAATACGACAAGTTGTCCAAATTGGTGGATTCCAATGCGGTGACCGCCAGCGAGGCAATGGAAGACATCATCGGCGGAGATTTTGAGTTCGATGAGAACGCATCGGAGGCCGTTGCGGAGACCTCCCAGGCCGCAGCCGAGGTTGAAGATGCGCCAGTTGTCCGTTTTTTGCAGAAGATGCTGCTGGATGCCTTCAGTATGCGCGCATCCGATCTGCACTTTGAGCCGTACGAAAACTCCTATCGGGTTCGTTTCCGGATTGATGGCCAACTGCGCGAAATTGCCAGCCCGCCGATCGCCATCAAGGACAAATTGGCATCTCGGATCAAAGTGATTTCACGGATGGACATTTCGGAGAAGCGTGTGCCGCAAGACGGGCGCATGAAGCTCAAGGTCGGCCCGGACCGCGTCATTGATTTCCGGGTCAGTACGCTGCCCACGCTGTTTGGCGAAAAAATCGTGATTCGTATTCTGGATCCGTCCAGCGCCAAGCTTGGCATCGATGCGCTGGGCTATGAGCCAGAAGAAAAGGCACGCTTGCTTCAAGCGATCGGTCGACCCTACGGCATGATTCTGGTTACTGGACCCACAGGTTCGGGCAAGACCGTATCGCTTTACACCTGCCTGAATCTGCTGAACCAGCCCGGCGTAAACATTGCCACCGCAGAAGATCCGTCTGAAATCAACCTGCCGGGGGTTAACCAGGTCAACGTCAACGAAAAAGCGGGGCTGACTTTTGCTGCAGCGCTGCGTTCTTTCTTGCGTCAGGATCCCGACATCATTATGGTGGGCGAAATTCGCGACCTAGAAACTGCCGACATTTCGATCAAGGCGGCGCAAACCGGGCACTTGGTTCTGTCCACACTGCACACCAACGATGCGCCGTCCACGCTGTCACGCATGCGCAATATGGGCATTGCCCCATTCAACATCGCATCCAGCGTCATTTTGATCACCGCGCAGCGTCTGGCCCGCAAGCTTTGCATGACCTGCCGCAAGCCGACCGACATTCCCAAAGAGGCATTGCTGGAAGCCGGCTTCAAAGAAGCCGACCTGGATGGAAGTTGGAAGCCCTACCGCCCCGTCGGTTGCTCCAGTTGCACGCAGGGGTACAAAGGCCGGGTCGGCATTTATCAAGTGATGCCTATTTCCGAAGAAATGCAGCGCATTATTCTGGCGGACGGCAATACCTTGGAGATTGCTGCGCAGGCCGAGCGCGAAGGTGTGCGTTCCCTGAGACAATCGGGCCTCAGGAAGGTTCAGGCAGGACTCACGTCACTGGAAGAAGTTCTGGCTGTAACCAACATATAAAGCAAACCCAAGGGACGCTATGGCGACGACTTCATCCAAAACTGCGGACATCAAAGAAGCGGTTTATGAGTGGGAAGGCAAAGACCGCAATGGAAAGCAAGTCCGCGGTGAGATGCGTGCCGGTGGCGAAAATCAGGTCAAGTCCGCTCTGCGTCGCCAGGGTGTTACTCCGACCAAGCTGAAAAAACGCCGGATGCGCTCCGGCAAGTCAATCAAGCCCAAAGATCTGGCCATCTTTACGCGGCAGCTCGCCACCATGATGAAGGCGGGTGTGCCCTTGCTGCAGGCCTTTGACATTGTGGGACGTGGCAATCCCAATCCCAGCGTCACCAAACTACTGAACGATATTCGCAGCGACGTGGAAACTGGTACTTCCCTGAGCACGGCATTTCGCAAGTACCCGATCTACTTCGACAACCTGTATTGCAATCTGGTGGAGGCCGGTGAGTCGGCCGGTATTCTGGACCAGTTGCTGGACCGACTCGCGGTTTACATGGAAAAGACCGAGGCCATCAAGTCCAAGATCAAATCAGCGCTGATGTACCCCATTACCGTGTTGATCGTCGCCTTTGTCGTGGTGGCGGTGATCATGATTTTTGTGGTCCCTTCGTTCAAGGAAGTGTTTACCTCCTTTGGTGGTGAACTGCCTGGCCCGACCCTCATGGTGATTGCCATGAGCGAATTCTTCGTGTCCTACTGGTACCTTATCTTTGGTGGCCTCGGCGGGGGTGTTTATTTCTTTCTGGAGTCCTGGAAGCGCAATGAACAGGTTCAGGAGTTCATGGACCGCCTGATGCGCAAGTTGCCCATATTTGGCGATTTGGTGGAAAAATCCTGTATTGCGCGGTGGACCCGCACCCTGGCCACCATGTTTGCCGCCGGCGTACCCCTGGTAGAAGCGCTGGACTCCGTAGGCGGTGCGGCAGGCAACATCGTGTACCTGCATGCCACGCAGAAAATCCAGCAGGAAGTCTCGACCGGCACGGCTTTGACCGCTGCCATGTCGAATGCCAATCTGTTTCCCTCCATGGTGCTGCAAATGTGCGCCATTGGTGAAGAGTCGGGCTCGATTGACCACATGCTAGGCAAGTGCGCTGATTTTTACGAGGCCGAGGTCGATGACATGGTTGCCGGCATCTCCAGCCTGATGGAGCCCATCATCATTGTGATCCTGGGTACGGTGATTGGCGGCATCGTGGTGGCCATGTACCTGCCGATCTTCAAGCTCGGTCAAGTCGTTTGATGGGTGCCGCGGTGCAGTGGATCGACATCGTCCAGATGGGTATTCTGGGCCTGATGGTGGGTAGCTTTCTCAATGTGGTGATTCATCGTTTGCCCCTGATGATGGAGCGTCAATGGGCCGAAGAATGCGCTGAACTGAATGGCAAGTCGGCGGATACGGCGGATGCCGCGCCCTTCAACCTGATGGTTCCGCGTTCCCGTTGCCCGCATTGCGGCCATCAGATTGCCTGGTACGAAAATATTCCGGTGGTGAGCTACCTGCTGCTCAGAGGAAAATGCTCGGCCTGCAAAGCCGGCATCAGTGCCCGTTACCCGGCAGTAGAACTGACCACCGCCCTGCTTTTTGCCGTTGCGGGCTCCCTGCATGGCACGACCTGGCTCGGCTTGGCCTGGGCAGCTTTTTGCGCCCTGCTCATCGCGCTCTTTCTCATTGACTTTGACACCCAACTGCTGCCGGATGATTTGAATTACATCCTGCTCTGGCTAGGCCTCGTGGTGGCAGCCCTAGGCTGGAATGTCCCGCTTAAGTCTGCCGTTTGGGGAGCGGTGCTGGGTTACCTGTCGCTGTGGTCGGTTTTTCAGGTGCACCACCTGCTCACCGGCAGGGTCGGCATGGGCCATGGTGATTTCAAGCTGCTTGCCGCGCTGGGGGCCTGGTTCGGAGCCGAGCACCTGATTGCCATCATCTTGCTGTCTAGTTTGGTTGGTTCGGTGCTGGGCAGCATTTTTCTGGTGGTGGGGCGACTGGCCAACAAGGACATTCCCTTTGCCTTTGGCCCGTTCCTGGCCGGTGCCGGCTTGCTGCTATTTGTGGTGGGCCCGCAGACCCTGGCGCAATGGGTTCCCTTCGCCTTTCCGTTCGGTTAAGGTTTCGTTTTCAAGATGTTGAAGTTGGGGCTTACCGGCGGCATTGGCAGCGGCAAGAGCACCGTTGCTGCCGTCTTGGAAAGCATGGGGGCCCAGTTGGTGGATGCTGATGCCATTTCGCGTGCGACAACCGCTGCCGGCGGTGCAGCAATTCCCGTCATCGCCAAGCAATTTGGTGCCGAGTTTGTCGACGCCAACGGTGCCTTAAACCGCGAGTACATGCGCCAGCGCGTGTTTAGTGACCCGCAAGCCAAGAAACAACTCGAATCCATCATCCATCCCCTGGTGGGGCAGGCCATTGCGGCGCGCACACTGGAGGCACAGTCCGCAGGCGCGCGTTGTGTGGTGTACGACATTCCGCTGCTGGTGGAGTCCGGCCACTGGCGCAAAAGCCTCGACCGCGTGATGGTGGTGGATTGCAGCGAGGCGACCCAAGTGCGCAGGGTGGTGGCCCGCAATGCGATGCCAGCAGCCGAAGTTCTGAAAATCATTGCAGCCCAGGCCAGCCGTAAACGCCGCCTTGGCGCAGCCGATGCGGTGCTCAGCAATGACGGGATTTCATTGGAGGAATTGACCGCTTTGGTACATGAAATCGGCCAGCAGTTCGGGCTATGATGCGGCCACCTGAAAGTCCTGCGTGATCCTCTACGAATATCCATTTAACGAGCGCATTCGCACCTACCTGCGACTGGAGCACCTGTTCTTGCGACTGGCCACCTTGGTCTCGCGTCAGGCTCCGCTCGACCACCACTTTGCGTTGACCACCATCTTTGAGGTCATGGATGTGGGCGCACGCGCCGACCTCAAATCCGACGTACTCAAAGATCTCGAAAAGCAAAAGCAAGTATTCATTGGTTACCGCGGCAACCCAGCCATTTCCGAAGCCGCGTTGGACCAGGTCATTGGTCAAATTGAAGCCTGCTTTGAAGCGCTGAATGGAACCTCCGGCAAAGCTGGTCAATCGCTCACTGAGAACGACTGGCTGATGAGTATCCGTAGCCGCGTCGGCATTCCGGGCGGCACTTGCGAATTTGATTTGCCGGCGTACTTTGCCTGGCAGCACCGCAGCCCCGATATTCGCGTCAAAGACCTGCACCGCTGGGCCGGAACCTTGGCGCCACTGGCGGATTCGATCCATTTGTTGCTGAAAATGCTGCGCGATTCGGGTGCACCGCAAAAGGTAATTGCAACGGGCGGACAGTTTCAGCAAACCTTGCCGCAAGGGCGCACTTTCCAGTTGTTGCGCCTGGCACTTGACCCCTCGCTGCACCTGATTCCTGAGATCAGCGGCAACCGCCTGATGGTGTCCATCCGGTTGATGCGCCTGGATGCCGATGACAAACTGCACCCCATCGCAGAAGATGGTGCGTTTGAGTTGGCGCTGTGCGCCTGATGGGCTGAGACGGTGAGCGTAGTGCCGGAAGTTCCCGTGAAGGTGGTGCGTTGTCCGGCGTGCAATGGCGACAGCCTCTATGCCAGCAGCAACCCATATCGCCCGTTTTGCAGCGAGCGCTGCAAGAACCTCGACCTGGGTGCCTGGGCCAGCGAGGCTTTTCGTGTCCCGACCGAAGCGCCCCCCGAAGACGGGCTCTACGGCGACCCGAAACTGCAGTAGCCTCGCAGGCTAGTCGTGGGTCGCACCCACAAATTCACGTTCCTGCGCAAACCACGCCAAAACCGGCACCGTTCCGGGCAAAACCGGTTGTACCTGCACCGGCAACTGCTCCCACGAAAAGGACTGCGACTCGCGCATTTGCAGTTCGCCCGCCCATGTGGAAACCTTGCAAAAATGCAGGCGAACCAGCGCGTGCGGGTAGTCCACCAGTTCCACATGCCAGGGGGTCACGGTGCCAATGTCAATGCCGAGTTCTTCGTGCAACTCCCGGCGCAAGGCCTGCTCCACCGACTCTCCGGCTTCGAGTTTGCCCCCCGGAAACTCCCAGTAACCCGCATAAACTTTGCCCACGGGCCGTGAGGTCAGCAAGAAAGCTCCGTCCGGGCGCACCAGTACGCCCACCGCTACTTCGGTGACGGGCCGGTCCGGGCCGCCCTCACGTGCCGCGTGGGCGTCGGCGATCAGCGGGCTGCGGCTCATGCGGAAAGTGACTTACGGCCGGCATAGTCCTGGGCAAACTGCCAGGCCACGCGACCGCTGCGGGAGCCGCGCTCCAATGCCCACAACAGCGCTTCGGGCCGGGCTGCTTCCACCTCGGCATCCGAAACGCCCAGCACCTTGAGCCACTGCGCCGCGATGTGCAGGTATTCGTCCTGGGTAAAGGGGTAAAAGCTCACCCACAAGCCGAACCGCTCCGACAAGGAAATTTTCTCTTCGACCACTTCGCCCGGATGCACTTCGCCTTCCGGGGTGTGGGTGTAGGTCAAGTTTTCCGACATGTACTCGGGCAGCAGATGGCGGCGGTTGCTGGTGGCATACACCAGCACATTGGGCGTTGCGGCGGCCACCGATCCGTCCAATACCGACTTGAGCGCCTTGTAGCCCGGCTCGCCTTCGTCAAAACTCAGGTCGTCGCAAAACACAATGAACTTCTCAGGGCGCTGTGCGACCCGCTCGACAATATCCGGCAGGTCCACCAGATCGGCCTTGTCGACCTCTATCAGCCGTAAGCCTTGATCGGCATAGGCATGCAGGCAAGCGCGGATCAACGAAGACTTCCCCGTGCCCCGCGCGCCGGTCAGCAGCACATTGTTGGCCGTAGCACCGCGCACGAACTGGGCGGTGTTGCGCTGGATTTTTTCCTTCTGCTGGTCGATGTCGATCAAATCCTCAAGCTTCAT
>CAKZJN010000036.1 GCA_936943465.1 uncultured Rhodoferax sp. | reverse complement strand
CGCCAGCGTCACGGAACGCTGCTGGTGGACCATTTGCGCAAACTCGACTTGTATTTGCAAGCCCTTTGGCAAGACCCATTGACACTGGTTCCCTACGCCATCACGCCCGACCCGGACAAGCCAATGCTGAGCGGGCAAGCACCGTATTACGACGATGAGGGGATGCGCCTGCCCGATGTGTATGACACGCGCCAGGGCGTGAGCGGCCTGGACCGTTATCGCATTGCCATGGCGCACATGGCAGCGCACCGCCGGTGGAGTCGCGCAATTTATGCAGACAACTTTAGCCCGGCACAGCGTCTGGCCATTGAGTGCTTTGAAGATGCACGCGTAGACGCACTCACACTGCGCACTTACCCGGGCTTGCGCCATGCCATGGTGGCGCTGCATCCGGCACCACAACCGGACGCCTGCAACCCGCAAACCCACTCCTGTCTACGGCACCGGCTTGCCGTGCTGTCGCGTGCGCTGCTGGTTGGCGCAGGTGTTCCCTCGGACGCTCCCGTCACAAGCGATACCAACGCGACCCTTCTTTCCTTTTGCGAGCGCTTTCAGGAAAGCATGGCGCAGGGTGAGTCCAGTACCGAAGCGATGGCAAACCTGGCCATTGCCTACCTGGCCAGGACACGCTGCCAAAGCGACCAGTTTGCCGACACCTGGTTTGCCGACACCGTGGTGGACTACCGTGACGATAACCGCTCGCTCTGGAAATTCCATGAACTCAGCGACGACGAAGAAAGTTTCGCCACCCACCGCACCAGCGCAGACACGGAGCAGCTTCATCACCTTCCGCCGCGTCACTACCCTGAGTGGGACTACAGCAGCCAGAGCTACCGCCCCGATTGGGTGAGCGTGTTTGAAAGCCTGCACCCATCCGGCAACGCGGGCAAAATCGACCAGTTACTGGCCAAGCACAGTGGTCTGGTCAAGCGACTCAAGCGCATGCTCGACTTGCTCAAGCCCCACGCGCGCGTACGATTGCGCCACCAGGAGGACGGCAACGAACTGGATCTGGACCTTGCAGTGCGCGCGCTGATCGATCTGAAGGCAAACCGCCAACCCGAATCACGCATTAACGAAAGCCACCGGACCGATGGGCGGAGTATTGCGGTCACGCTGCTGCTCGACTTGTCGGAGTCTCTCAATGACAAAGCTGCGGGCTCACAGCAAAGCATTCTGGAGTTGAGTCAGGAAGCGGTGTCGCTGCTGGCCTGGACGGTAGACCAACTGGGTGATCCTCTGGCCATTGCGGGCTTTCACTCGAATACCCGCCACGATGTCCGCTACCTTCATCTGAAAGGCTTCGGGGAACACTGGGACAACGAAGTCAAGGCACGTCTGGCCGCCATGCAGGCAGGCTACTCAACGCGCATGGGGGCGGCAATGCGACATGCTGCCCACACGCTAAGCGCACAAAAGGCCGACACCCGTTTGCTACTGGTACTGACCGACGGCCGGCCCTCGGATGTCGATGTACACGACGAACTGCTGCTGACGCATGATGCACGGCAAGCCGTTAAGGAGTTGTCGGCACAAGGCATTACGCCTTACTGCGTGAGCCTGGATGCGCAGGCCGATGGCTACGTGCGTGAGATCTTTGGCAACAACTATGTGGTGGTGGACCGCGTTGCCACCTTGCCCGAAAAGTTACCGAAGCTGTTTATGCGCCTGACCCACTGAGCCAGGTCAAAACCTTGCTTGTGGTGGACGGTCTCTTAGCCTGCCAGCAAGGTTTTGGCCTGGCGCAAGCGTTCGTCCAGGTAGGCACCGTAGAAGTCGGGAATGTAGCCACCCGTCATGCGTTCCACGATCTCAGCTCCACCGCGCCCGAAGAACAGCACGGTAGGCGCAACCTTGACGCCCATGCTGCGAATCCACTCGTCGTGCGTTTGCATCGTGCCTTGCAAATTGCGCACCATTTGTTTGCTGCGCATGTCCACCTGAACCACGGGCAGGCCTTGTCTCTCCCGCAGAGGGCTGAGGTAGTTTTCACGGGCGATACGACAAAACGGACAGCCCTCCAAACTCACCATCACCAGCAAAGGTTGACCCGAACCCAATGCCGACTTCAGTTCATCCGGCAGCGACACGGCGGCGGGCAATACCGCCGGAGCGGCATAGGCCCATTGCATCGCCGGCGCCAAAGCAGCGGCAGCCAGAAGCGTGCGGCGGGAAAGTTGCGTATTCATTGTTTGCTTTCGTGCTCCAACAGCAAGTAGGTGTTGTAGGCGTTCATCCGGTTTGCAACCCGGAACAGTGGCAGGTGCTCAAACTGCGTCCAGTCGGTTGCCGCATAGGCGTCCTCAAAAGGTTCAAGATTCTGTGCGGCCTGGCCCATGGTTGAGCGCAGGTACACCAGGTAGTCGCGCGTGAGTTGCATGTCTTTGCGCGACTCGGTGGACAGACCACCGTGCCCCGGAACAATGACCGCAGCATCAAAGGCCAGCAAAGTTTCCATGGCTGAAATCCAGTGGCGACTGTCAGCCTGCCCGACGTAGGGAATGCGGCTGCGAAACACCAGATCCCCTGCGAACAGGACCTTCTCGGAGGGCATGTAAACCGCGATGTCTTCTGGCGTATGTGAAGGACCAACAGGTTTGATCTGAAACTCCACACCGCCCAGGTTCAACGTCGTATCCCCATCAATCCATTGGTCAGCATGCACCAGGCGCGTATCGTCATTGACCCAGGGAGCCAGTTGCTGCCGCGAGGCCTCCATGCGCAGCCGGGCGGTCTCCGAATTCAGGTATTCCTTGGCCGCACGGTGGGCAACAATTTTCGCCCCCATCGCCTTGAAAGTTTGCAGTCCGTAAATGTGGTCCGCGTGGTAATGCGTCACCAGCACATGTGTCACCGGTTTGGGTGTAACGGTTTTGATCTGGGCCAGCAGACGCTCCGCCAGGGCCGGTGAACCCAGCGCATCAATCACCACTACACCGTCAGCGGTCACGACAAAAGCGGCATTGGAAATGAAATTCTGATTGGCTGAAGTACCCAACGCAGAGACGCCCTCAACATACCAGGCGGAAGGCGAGACCCGCTGCACTTGCATGGCAGGAGCCCCCTGTGCCGAGCAAACGACAGCACTGCACGCAACGCACCATGCCAGCAGATGTTGCCAACGGAAGAATCGCGTGAAACGTGTCATGTTGAAGCCTGAAAGATTGCGCAATGTCAAATCGCGGGGGACCCGTTTAATCTACCATCAATATAAGCCATTACTGAATTAGTGAGAACCACTACATGAACCTGACTGCCCTCCTTGAACAATACGGCGAAAGCGTTGCCCTGGCATCGGGCGGCTTGCTGATTGGCGTGCTTTTTGGTTTCTTTGCGCAGCGATCCAGGTTTTGTTTGCGCGCTGCGGTGATCGAGTTCTGGCATCGCCAGCTCGGAGAAAAAATATCGGTCTGGCTGTTGGCATTCGCCAGTGCAGTGGTGGCCGTGCAAGCGTTGATCCTGATGCAGGGTCTTGATGTCAGCACGGCACGCCAACTGGCATCCCGCGGCAGCCTTTCTGGTGCGCTGATCGGTGGGCTTTTCTTCGGGGCCGGCATGATCATGACGCGCGGCTGTGCCAGTCGGCTGCTGGTGTTGTCTGCCAATGGCAATCTGCGCGCCCTACTCTCCGGACTGATTTTTGCCGTAACGGCACAAGCCTCTCTTTCCGGCGCCCTCTCTCCCCTGCGCAGCACCATCAGCGGCTGGTGGACCGTAGACGGCGGTAGCGCGCGTGACTTGTTGGCCATTACGGGCGCTGGACATTGGGGTGGACTGACTTTCGGCCTGCTATGGCTGGTCGCTGCTTTGTATTTCTCAATCCGCAGCGGCTGGGGCTTCTGGAAGTGGGTTGGTGGCATTGGCACCGGGCTAACCATTGCTGCCGGCTGGTTCTACACCTATCAAATTTCGACCAGCACGTTTGAGGTCGTTCAGGTGCAGGGCCTGACCTTTAGTGGTCCCTCGGCTGAGTGGCTGATGCGCGTACTGACCACGCCCTCACCGGCCATTGGTTTTGACTTTGGTCTATTGCCAGGCGTCTTTGCGGGCTCCTTTATCGGCGCCCTGGTTGGCAAAGATCTCAAGCTCGAAGGCTTCAAGGACGGCTACAGCATGACGCGCTACATCCTTGGCGCAATCTTGATGGGGTTCGGCTCCATGCTCGCAGGCGGCTGCGCAGTCGGTGCAGGCATGACGGGCGGTTCCATCTTCGCTTTGACGGCGTGGATCGCCTTGGCCGGGATGTGGGCTGGTGCTGGTGTGATGGACCGCTGGCTGGACCCGGTGACCGTGCCCGCTGCCAGCGCCCAGGCACCCGGTGAGCCAGTCACCCAGGCACCCTGAAACCTACTTTCCGCTGAGGTATTCCGCCACGGCGGCCATTTCCAGCGGTGTCATCTTCTGCACGATGGAGTGCATCACGGCGTTGTCGTTCGTGCGCTCACGCGTGCCAAAGCTCTTGAGCTGGTTCTCCACATAAATGGCGTATTGACCCGCCAGGCGCGGCAAGCCCGCAGTGCCCAACGCATCTTTGCCATGGCAACTGGCACATGCGGGAACGCCGCTGTACTTGTTACCCACGTGAAAAACATAGTCTCCTACAGCCGCAAGCGCGGGGTCCTTGGGCGGCTCTGCGGGCACGGACTTCTTTTCGAAGTACTTACCCAATGCGACCATCTCATCCGGCTGAATGCGAGCCACCATGTCGGCCATGGCGGTGCTCTTGCGCTTGCCGGATTTGAAATTTTCGAGCTGCTTGGCGATGTATTCCCAATGCTGGCCTGCCAGCTTGGGAAACACTTCGCTAGACGACTCACCCTCGGTTCCGTGGCACAGGAAGCATGAACCACCGACGATCTTTTTGGCTCGCGCCTCGTCGGCTTGCGCCCATGCACCACCTGCACTTACTGCGATGGCCAACGCCATCCACTTCAAACGAACTGCTTTCATGGGATCACGCCAATGTATCGGCCCAGATGTTTTGCGCCCAAGCCAGTGCATAGCGCCCTTCCAACTCGCTGGCGGCACCGGAAACACCGCCAGAACCCGCCACGGTAACCATGGTTTTCTTTTCGGCGTCGTAGCGGTGAACGCTGGCCACGTGCACGGCATCTTCGTCGCTGACAAAGCTGTAGCAGGTGTTGTTGTAGACCGGCATGCTGTTGAGTTCTGCGCCCGTCAAGAGTGCCACCACTGCGGCCGCGCACGTCTTGCCATGCTGATTGGCCATATGGCCCGATTTGGGCATGGCAGGAGCGATTTGAATCGAATCACCCAACACGTGAATGTTCTTGGCTGCCTTGGACTCAAAGGTCAAGAAATCCACCTCGCACCAACGCTTGTTGGCCGTGGCCAAACCAGTCTTGACGGCGATTTCACCAGCCCGCATGGGTGGAATCACGTTCAGCACATTGGCGCGAACGTTGTCATTGAATTCAAACTTCAAGGTGTTGGTCGAAGCATCCACCTCCGACACTGTGTGCTTGGAGCGGTACTCGACGATTCCGGCGTAACGGTCTGCCCAGGCCTTCTTGAACAGGGGCCCTTTGGAGGTCACGTCATCGTTGGCGTCCAGAATCAGCACTTTGCTCTTGGGCTTGGCCTTGCTGAAATAATTGGCGATCTGGCAGGCTCGCTCATAGGGTCCGGGCGGGCAGCGGTAAGGAGCCAAGGGAATGGACAAGGCGTAGACGCCACCATCGGGCATGGCTTCGAGTTGCTTGCGCAGTGCCACCGTTTGGGCGCCGGCCTTCCAGGCATGCAGCACCTTGTCCTTCGCACCAGCCGCGTCCATGCCGGGCAAGGCTTCCCACATAAAGTCCACGCCAGGAGACAAAATCAAACGGTCATAGGGCAATTCGCCGCCAGCGGCCAGCTTGACCATGCGCTTGTCCGCATCGATCGACGTAACCATGTCGCGAACCAGCGTGACGCCGTGGCGCTTGCTCAGGTTGTCATAGGGCGTGGTGATATCGGACATCGCCTTGGTGCCACCCAGAACCAGGTTGGAGATGGGGCACGAAATAAACGAAGCGCTAGGTTCCACCAGAGTGACCTGAATACCGTAGTCCGACCACATGCGGATGTACTTTGCGGCCGTAGCGCCACCGTAGCCACCACCGACCACAACCACTTTAGGGCCCTTACCCGATGGGGTTGCGCAACCCGACAACAAACCGGTTGCGCCCAATGCCGAACCGACACCTACAGAATGAATAAATTGACGACGTAACATGATGGCCCCTTATTTCGGCATTGCTGCGAAGTGCGCAGCGAGTTGTTCCAATTGCTCATCGGTGTACCCCTTGGACAACTGATGCATGATGGTTGCCGGCTTCTTGCCAGACTTGAAATCCATCATTTTTTTCAGCAAGTCATCTTTGGGCTTACCGGCCAGCGACTCCATGCCGGGCTGGGCGACACCGTTGGTTCCGTGGCAGTTGGCACATGAGGACGCAAGGCTATTCATCTGTAACGAGCCTGCTGCCATAGCGCCCGCTGAGGCAGCGGCCATAGCCGCCACCAAGGCAATCTGAACTGGAATCTTCATACTTTCTCCTTGAACTTCGTCGAGCGAAGCGTACTTACGTTAAAACTTTATGCGAATACTCTTATATTTGATAATAATATGCAAGTTCGCCCCGCACCGCCTTCGGTAAAAACCCGCAGTACAAGATCAAAAGGCAACACTAAACTGGCGCGAATCTACTGGAGACCATCATGTTAAGACTGCTGTTAGGAATTTTGATCGCAACTATGTGCAGTTTTGCGCAGGCGCAAGACATCAAAGTGGTTTACCACGTCAGCTCGGGCATCGAGGCTGCTGCGGTCGTGCTCAACAACATTCGCAATCACCTGAATGCCGACCCTAAAGCCAAGATTGTTGTGGTCACGCATGGGCCTGGAATCGACTTTTTGATTCAGGACGCAAAAGACAGCAAGGGGCGCGAGTTCAGCTCAGCCGTCGGCAATCTCGCAACCAGCGGAGTGGAATTTCGGGTGTGCAACAACACCCTGGTGACCCGCAACATCAACCCGGACACCCTGCTCATGGAATCCAAGATCGTTCCCTCTGGGGTGGCTGAAGTCGCACGCCTTCAAGCCAAAGAAGGCTTCGTGTACTTAAAGCCCTGACTTGTCTTCAACCTGAACACATACCGCCTTGCATAGGCTGACGATTTGATCGTTGGCAATACGGTAATAAATCTGGACGCCATCGCGCTCTTTGGCCAGTACGCCCGCTTTGTACAGCGTGTTGAGGTGCTGTGACATGTTGGGTTGCGTCGTGTCGATCTTGCTTAGCAAATAGCTCACGTTTTGTTCGCCTTCACACAGGCAACTGATGATTTTCAGACGCATGGGAGCCGACATGACCCGGAAGAGTTCCGCAGCCTTATCAAAGACGTAGTCAGGCTTATCCAACTCTGAACGAACTTTCTTACTTGTGCGAGTGGCCATAGATCCTTAGCCCCAGGGGGCTGTTTGTGCTTCTGCTAGTTCGACTAGTTTACTGAATGTAGTTAACCGTACTAAATCTGCGCGCTTGGTGCTACTGGGTGCTTTTCGCTTGGCACCGCGCGTGCGGTACCCGATTCAGGCCCATTCAGGCTACTTGGCAGCAGCGCTGGCAAGCGCACACTTTACGTAACGCCCCGACCTCCAACGCAGCCTCTTTATACTTTTTGCAAACCACCAATAAAAAAGCACCGAGCGTCTCCGCTAAGTGCTTGAAATCATTAAAGATTTTGGTGGGCGATGCAAGTTTCGAACTTGCGACCCCTGCAGTGTGAATGCAGTGCTCTACCCCTGAGCTAATCGCCC
>CAKZJN010000035.1 GCA_936943465.1 uncultured Rhodoferax sp. | reverse complement strand
AGAGAAATACTGATCGGCGAGGCATAGTCCATCCTGGGGTGCAACGAAGGACATTCGACGCAGGTCCAAATAGCCTAAAGCCGCCAATACCCTCAATTATCCACGTTGCTACTCATCAGAAAGTCGCCGATGGCCTCATTGAATAATTTGGTAACACGGCCGGAGCGCTCGTTTCACAACTGGGTCCCGTGGCAAATCATCCTGTCAAAAACCCAGTGTAAAGTACGGTCAGACCAAGGAGAAAAAATGGCAAAAGGGATGATTTTGGCGGCCGGGCAAGGGACCCGGGTACGCCCACTTACCAAAGACCTACCCAAACCGATGGTGCCGATTTTGGGCAAACCGGTGATGGAGTACCTGATTGAGCACCTGGCACGCCACGGCGTTACCCAGATCATGGTGAACGTGGCCTATCACCACCAGCGCATTGAAGAGTACTTTGGCGACGGTAGCCGCTGGGGAGTGGAGATTGGCTATTCGTATGAAGGCGTGGTGGAGCACGGCGAAGTAGTGCCCAAGCCGATTGGCTCTGCCGGTGGCATGCGGCGCATTCAGGACTTCAGCGGCTTTTTTGATGAAACCACACTGGTGCTGTGTGGTGACGCGCTGATTGACCTAGACATCACTGCGGCATTGGCCGAGCACAAGTCCAAGGGAGCGCTGGCCAGTGTGGTGGCCATGGACGTGCCGCGCGAAGAGGTTTCGTCGTACGGCATAGTGGTGGCCGAGGAAGACGGCCACATTCAATCTTTTCAGGAAAAACCCCTGCCCCGCGACGCCAAGTCGACCCTGGCCAGCACCGGCATTTACATCTTTGAGCCCGAAGTGCTCAACCTGGTGCCTTCGGGCAAGGTGTACGACATTGGAGCCGACCTTTTTCCACAACTGGTGGCAACCCGGCAGGCCTTTTTTGTGCAAAACCGGCCGTTTCACTGGATTGATATCGGCAAGGTGAGCGACTACTGGTCGGTGTTGCAGCGGGTGATCAAGGGAGAGATTGCCGACATGCGCATGCCGGGCACCGAGGTGCGCCCGCAGGTATGGGTGGGGCTCAACACCAGCATTCCTTGGGACCAGGTGAAGATTGAGGGGCCGGTGTACATCGGCTCCAGTGTACGGATTGAACCCGGCGCGACGATTACCGGTCCAGCCTGGATTGGCCACGGTTGCAAGGTGCGTAGCGGCGCACGAATCACCCGCAGCGTGCTGTTTGAATACACGCGCATTGCGGCGGACATGCATTTCAACGAAATGATTGTGTCGCGCCACTATTGCGTGGACCGCAATGGCGACACGCTGTACCGGGGCGATGACAATACGCCTCTGCGCTGGGGCGATGCCCGGGGCTGATAGCTTTTCGACAACTCCTAAAACATCAAGAAAAACCATGCTGATTCAACCTGTTGTACTCTCCGGTGGCTCGGGCACCCGCCTGTGGCCTCTCTCCCGCGAAAAATATCCCAAACAACTGCTGCCACTGATTGGCGAAGACTCCCTGTTGCAAGCCACGGTGCGCCGGATGGAAGGCATTCAAGGCGTACAACTCGCTGCGCCCATGGTGGTGTGCAACGAGGAATACCGCTTTGTGATTGCCGAGCAGTTGCGCCTGATGGACAAGCCCGGCACAGTGGTGCTGGAGCCACTGGGGCGCAACACCGCCCCTGCCCTGACCATTGCAGCGCAAGCCGCTAGCGTCAATGGTGCCGACCCGGTGCTGCTGGTCATGCCGGCGGACCATGTGATTCTGGACAAAGCCGCGTTTCAGGACGTGGTTCGGCGCGGTGCCTCACTGGCACAAAACGGTGCCATCGTGACCTTTGGCATCACCCCGGACGCACCCGAAACCGGCTACGGCTACATCCAAACGGGTGAAGCATTTGGAGGGGATGGTGCACAACGCATTGCCCGCTTTGTCGAAAAACCCGACCTTCAGACCGCCGAAAGCTACCTTGCGCAGGGCAACTACCTTTGGAACAGCGGCCTGTTTATGGTGCGCGCCTCGGTCTGGCTGGCTGCACTGAAGGTTTGCCGCCCCGACATTCTGGCTGCCTGCGACGCCGCCTGGAGCGCGGGCAAGGGCGATGGCGAGTTTGTCCGAGTGGGCAAGGAGGCATTTTCAGCTTGCCCCTCCGACTCGATTGACTACGCGGTGATGGAACGCATCGCCCGTCCGGATGCCGCAGCCGGGTTGCCCGCCGGCGTGGTGATTCCGCTAAGCGCCGGCTGGTCGGATGTGGGCGCCTGGGAAGCGTTGTGGAAGGCCCTACCCAAGGACGCACAAGGCAACGTGGCACAAGGCGATGTGCTGCTGCAAGACAGCACCAACACGCTGGCCTTGTCGGACGGCCGGTTGATTGCCTGTGTGGGTGTAAACGATCTGGTGATTGTGGAAACCGCCGATGCGGTGCTGGTAGCCCACAAAGACAAGACACAAGACGTCAAGAAAATTGTGGACCGGCTTAAAGCGGCTGGCCGCGCTGAAGGACAGATGCACCGCAAGGTGTTCAGGCCCTGGGGCTCGTATGACAGCGTGGACAACGGCGAGCGCTTTCAGGTCAAGCGCATTGTGGTCAAGCCCGGCGCGGCGCTTTCACTGCAAATGCACCACCACCGCGCCGAACACTGGATTGTGGTGAACGGAACGGCCCGCGTTACCAAGGGAGATGAGGTGTTTTTGGTCTCGGAAAACGAGTCCACTTACATCCCGCTGGGCACCACCCATCGCCTGGAAAACCCGGGGCGCGTGCCGCTGGAGATGATTGAGGTGCAAAGCGGCAGCTATCTGGGCGAGGACGACATCGTGCGTTTTGAGGACGTATACGGAAGGTAGACCACCATGTACCAGTGCATCCTGCTTGCTTACGACGGAACTGAAGCCGGGCAGCGCGCTCTGCTGGAGAGCAAAGAGCTGGCACAGTGGAGCCATGCCACGGTATGGCTTGCGGCCGTCATGCCGCCCTCGGCCAACCTGGCGGGTTACGACGGCAGCATCTACATCCCTGAAATAGCGCAGCGCGACGAGCAGCGCTACCAGGCGATTCTGGACGACGGCCTGCAGCGCATGGCCTCTGCCGGTTT
>CAKZJN010000034.1 GCA_936943465.1 uncultured Rhodoferax sp. | reverse complement strand
GCCTTGCGCTGCGAACGGACGGGTGAGGCGCGGGTGCTGGTGGTGTCCCACCACGGACTCGAAGTGCGCATGCCATTTGACCGATTGCTGGTGGCCACCGGCCGCGTTGCACGCCTGAGCGGCTACGGGCTGGAGGAACTGGGCATTGCGGTGGACCAAAAACTGGTTACCGATGACACCCTGCAAACCCTGTACCCCACCATCTACGCAGCGGGCGATGTAACCGGCTCCGAGCCCTTTACGCACCTGGCCGCGCACCAGGCCTGGTACGCCACGTTCAATGCTTTGTTTGGCGACTTCAAGCGCCTGCGCGTGGACCACACGGCCCTGCCACGCGCCACCTTCATCGACCCCGAAATCGCCCGTGTGGGGCTGAACGAGCAGGAGGCCCAAGCCCAAGGCGTTGCCTATGAAGTCACCCGCTTTGAGTTAGAGGACCTGGACCGCGCCTTGATTGAGGGGGACTGCGCCGGCTTTGTAAAGGTGCTCACCGCACCAGGCAAGGACCGGATTCTGGGCGTCACCATCGTCGGTGCCCATGCGTCCGAAATGCTGGCCGAGTACACGTTGGCCATGCGGCATGGGCTAGGTCTGAATAAGATACTGGCCACCGTGCACAGCTACCCCACCCTTTCCGAAGCAAACCGGCATGCCGCAGGCGTCTGGCGGCGCGCCCATGCGCCTGACGCGCTGCTGCGCTGGGCTGCGCGTTTTCATGCATGGAGGCGCGGTTGAGCCCGGCGCGCCAGTTGCTGCTGTTGGGTGGCGGCCACGCGCATGTGCAGGTGCTGGCGCACATGGCGCGCACGCCCTGGGCTGGTGCCCAGGTCACGCTGATTGCGCCCTACGACCGGCAAATGTATTCGGGCATGCTGCCGGGCTTCGTGGCCGGCCACTACACCCTGGAGGACTGTGTCATTCCCCTGGAGCCACTGGTGCGCCGCAGCGGCATTCGCTGGTTGCAGCGGAGCGTGCGCGGTCTGGATGCCTTGGCGCAAACCGTCACACTCGACGACGGCAGCACACTGCCATACGACTGGCTTTCGATCAACACCGGCCCGGTGCAGGACCGCGCGCAGGTGGAAGCGGCCATGCCCGGCGCCCGCGAGCACGCCTTGTTTCTGCGGCCTATCGAGGGCTTTGGCGTGCTGTGGCCGCAGGTGCTGGCGTTGGGGAAAGAGCGCGCACTGCGCATCGCCGTCATAGGGGCCGGCGCTGCGGGGGTGGAAATGGCCATGGCCATGCGGCACAGCCTGCCCAACGCGGCGCTCACGCTGCTGTGCGGAGATGCGCCACCCGGAACTGGCTATCCACCGGCCGTGCAGGCGCGTCTCAAGGCGGCGCTCTTGCAGCGCAGGATCACCCTGATTCAGGACACGGCCACCGGTATCCGGGCCGGTGAAGTGGTGTTGTCACGGGGCGCTACGCTGGCCTGCGATGTTCCGGTGCTGGCCACCGGGGCGCAGGCACCCGCCTGGCTGCAAGACAGCGGACTGACGCTGGATGCTCGTGGCTTTGTGTCGGTCGATTCCTGCCAGCGTTCGGTCAGCCATGCGCAGGTTTTTGCCGCGGGCGATGTGAGCACCCGCAGCGACCGTACGCTGGAGCGCAGTGGTGTGTATGCGGTGCGCGCCGGCCCGGCACTGGTCGCCAACCTGTCGGCCGCCCTGACCAGCCAGCCCCTCCAAATGCACCAACCTCCGGCCCAAACGCTGAACCTGATTTCCTGTGGCAACACCTATGCCATCGCAAGTTGGGGCCGCTACAGCGCGCAAGGCCGCTGGGTCTGGTGGCTCAAGAACTGGATTGACCGGCGCTTTATCCGGCGCTTTCGCGAGGAGACACCATGAACGCTGGCAGTGAATCCGTTTCGGCCACAGTGCCCCAGCGGCGGGTGGACCAACTGTTGGCGCACTACGCCTTAAGCCACCAGCACCCGACCAACACGCGCATCCACCTGCTGGCCATTCCCAGCATCATGCTGAGTCTGATCGGTCTGTTGTATGCCGCAAGCCCAACCGTGGCTTTGCTGTTTATGGGCGCCAGCCTGCTGTATTACTGGCGGCTCTCCAAAGTGTTTCTGCTCACTATGATGGTCCTCACGATGGGGATGCTGGTGGTGATTGCGACCCTTAACGCACGCCATGTGCTGCTGCCGGTTTGCCTGACGCTGTTTGTCGTGGCCTGGGTGGCGCAATTCGTGGGCCACCGCATCGAGGGCAAGAAGCCCTCTTTTTTTGAAGACGTGCAATACCTTTGGGTGGGACCGCTGTTTGTGCTGAGCAAACTGTTCGTCAAGCTGGGTTTGCGCTGGTAAGCGGACCCATGAGCGGCAATCCGGCGCTTGCGCCAAAATGGCTGCATGCGCTTGCTGTCTCAAATCAACCTCGTGCTGCGGCTAGAAGTCCAATTCTTCGCACGTTTTCCCAAGCTGATTGGTGCCAGCCTGGTGGTGATTTTTATTCCCGCGCTGTACACCTTCATTTACCTCTCCAGCGTCTGGGACCCGGTTTCGCGCATCGGCACGCTGCCGGTCGGGCTGGTCAATATGGACGAAGGCGTGGAATACCGGGGGCAGGTGTTCAACGCCGGCTGGGAAGTGGCGTCTACCCTGCGAACAAAGGCCACTTTCGGCTACCAGGATTTTGACAACGAGCAAGAGGCGCGCGAGCAGGTCCGCAAGGGCGCGCTGGCCTTTGCCCTGATCATTCCGCGCGATTTCAGCTCCAACGCCATTCCCGGCCAGGAAGCGGGTGCCGGCAAACTGGTGGTCTATACCTCCGAGGGCAATAACCTGGAGAGTGCGCTGATGGCCCGCAACTTTGCGCAGCAGTTGGGGCAGGACGTCAACGAGAGTCTGAACGAGCGCCGCTGGCGCCTGGTGCTGCTGAATGCGGCCGGCTCCCAGCGCAGTGTGGAGCGTCTGAACAACGGGGTGGAGCAACTGCGCAGCGGCGCCCATGAACTCAGCAAGGGCATGGCGCCACTGGTCAGTGGGGCACGCCAAGCCGCCGCCGGTTCTCAGCGGGTGAATAGCGGAGTGGAGCAACTCAATAGCGGCGTCAAGCAACTGGGCACCAGCTTGCGCACCATGGAAGCCAAACGGCCGCGAGGCTCTGACCTGGACCGGCTGAAAACCGGGGCCGAGCAACTGGCCTCCGGCCATACCGAGTTGTCGAGCGGGCTGGCCGAACTCAAGACCGGTGGCGTGGCCCTGCGCAGCAATATCGGCAGCTTTCGCGACCAGGCGCGCGACAGCCTGCTGGTGCCGGCCAAGGTGGCCGATGGCCTGGACCAGCTTTACACCGGAGCCACCCAACTCGACCTCGGCATGCAGACAGCGATTGAAGGGCAGGCGCAACTGGCCGAGGGGGCAAGCACCTTGTCGGGCGGCGTTGCCAGCCTGACAAATGGGGTGCGCGCCATGAACCAGGGCCTGCGCAGCATCGTCACCAAGCTGCCCGAGGACAGCCAGCTCGATGAGCTCGACCATGGCGTGGATGCGTTGGCTTCTGCCAACAATGCGCTGGTGGATGGCGCACAGGCCGCGAAACTGGGTGCCGATCGCCTGACTTCAGGGCTCGACTTACTGGCTGCGTCACTGCCTTCCGAGGTGGACAAACCCGATGGCAGTGCGCAGGGCCTGGCGAACTCGGTACGCCCGGTAGTGGAGGTGGTGGCGCCGGTGGCCAACAGTGGCAGCGGCTTTGCCGCCAACATCATTCCGGCCGCGCTCTGGCTGGGTGCGGGTGTGGCAGCCTTTCTGATTCACGTGCGGGTGTTGCCCAAGCTGGCCCATAGCTTTTACGGCCCAGCCAAACTGCTGGGCAAGGCAGGCATTCCACTGGCCGTCGTGCTGCTGCAAGTGGTGATGGTGTACGCCACCGTGGTCTGGGGCCTGCGCATCCGCCTGGCCAGGCCGGAGTTGTTCGTGTTGATATTGGGCTTGTCGGCCGTGACATTCCTGGGCATCGTGATTGCGTTTACCCGCGTCATGGGTGACGCCGGCAAGGCTGCTTCCATGATTTTTCTGGCGGTGCAACTCTCCAGTTCGGGCGGCATCATGCCGGTCGAACTGAGCGGCTCGCTGTTCAGTGAAATCAGCCCCTGGCTGCCGCTGACCTGGGTGGTCCGCGCCATGAAGATCGCCATGTTTGACGCCTACGGCGGCGACTGGCAGCACCCGCTAATGGTCATCGCCTGCACCGGCCTGGCGGCGTATGCCAGCGCCATCTGGATCGGCCGCTGGCGTTATGTAAGCACTGCAGCGATCCGGCCGTCGGTGGACTTTTAGCTGCCCTTGGTTCGCGCCTTGTCGTTCAGCGACTGCACGCGGCGGTAAATGATTTCAGCGTACTGATCGCGACGCCACGGAGTCTGGGAATGGTAGGCACCGATGGCCTGCCAGGTGTTGCCGTGGCGAATCATGTGCAGCGACAAAATGTAGGCGCCTACGTGCATGTTGATGCAGGGATTGGTGAGGTTTTCCTCGGAAATGCCCAGTTTGTTTAAGTGAGGCAACCACTTGCTGTTGATCTGCGTGAGTCCCACGTCCTGGGTGCCATCGGCGTTCCGGTGCACAGCACGCGGATTCAGGCCCGACTCCTGGGAAGCAATGGCGTACAGCACCTGCGGATTGACGCCGTAGCGGCTGGCGGCAGCTTCCCAAGTACACAGGTTAGTGGCCTGGACGGTGGTGCCTGTCATGAGGGCCGTGCAGGCAAGGGCGGCAAATTGGAATCGCATCGAGAGAAAAGGGTTCCGGAGGTGGCATGGCAAGTCGAGAGGCCATTGTGCGCAAAACCTGGCGGTTGCGGGTCCGGAAAAAGCCGGTGTTTAGCAGTCTTTTGATTGCGATCGACCGCCGGGAATTTGCAGGGCTAAGCGCAAAACCGGAGGGACGAAGTTATGTGCCGCTTGAATGGGGTCGCGCAGGCGCAACCGCTGAACTCAAGTAGGCTGTGACTGTCCAAAATGACAGTCGTAGCAACAGCGCCACCGCAGTTCGTGGCTCGTAGGCTGCACCCTGAAATACGTGCACGGCGAACGCAATGCCTATCAGTGCAGTGCCGCCTGCAATCGCAATGGATGCCTGTTTAGCCCATTGACGTTTTCGCCAAAGCCCAATGCCCGTAAGGATGTAGGCGAATCCCGCACAGAAGTTGAACCACAAGACAAACGGCACGGCATTTCCGACCGCAGCGCGAGCCTGTTCATCTCCAAATAGTGCCCGTCCCCCGCTAAAAATAGTCATGGCACCGAACACCACCGCTATCAAAGCCAGCACCTTGACTCTTCCTGAATTCTGCATGGGTCCTCCATCTACTCCACTTCAATTCCCTGCCCGGCCACTTCGTGGGTTCGACCATCCCTGATCTGATAAATGCGCTTGAAGGTCGGGATGATTTTTTCGTCGTGCGTCACCACAATGATGGCCGTCTGCGCTTGTCTGGCCATTCGATTGAGGATGCGCATTACGCTAAGCGCACGCTCACTGTCCAGAGGAGCCGTTGGCTCATCGGCAAGAATGACAGGCGGGCGATTTACCAGGGCCCGGGCAATAGATACACGCTGCTGCTCTCCCCCCGATAGCTGTGACGGTTGGGCTTGCGCCCGATGTCCAACGTCGAGTGCCTGCAAGATCTCAAGCGCCCGTCTTCTTGCCTCTGCGTTGGGTACGCCTGCCAACATGGGCAGAAGCGCGACGTTGTCGGTTACGTTGAGAAACGGGATCAAATAGGGAGCCTGGAACACGAAGCCAATGCGGTCGCGACGCAAGGCCCGCAGGTCTTTCACCTTCCAGCCATCGTCGTAAATGACATCGCTGTTGAGTTGCATCCGCCCGCTCGTTGGCTCAATGATTGCCCCCAAGCATTTGAGCAGTGTGCTCTTGCCCGATCCGGAAGGTCCAACCAGGCCAACAACCTCTCCCGGGCGGACGTGCATGTTGATATTTTTGAGCGCTTCAACCGCCGTATCACCTTGGCCATAGACTTTTCTCAATCCTTCGATAAGGATTCCGCCGTCTTCAGAAAGCACTTGTGCTGGAACACTCATCCTATGGCCTCACCCGGGTCAACCATTAAGGCAACGCGTATCGCCAGCGTACTTGCGATTGCACATATGCCCATAGTGATCAGTAGTCCAGTCACAGCGTCCTGATTGAGCAGTAAGACGTACTTCGGAAATATCGGTGCCCATAGGGTCGCTGCGATCTTGCCAACAAGAAACCCGATGAGACCCAGACCCAGCGCCTGCTGCAAGATCATGTTGGCTATCGTGATGTTGCGTGTACCGATAAGCTTGAGCACGGCGATTTCGCGTAGCTTTCCCATGGTCATCGTGTAAATGATGAATGCAACAATCGCGGCACTGACAATGGCAAGTATCACCAGGAACATTCCAATCTGCTTGGCAGAAGTCGCGATCAACTTGGCAACGAGGATCTCCTCCATCCCGGCTCGGGTATAGACCTGCAAGTGTTTCCAGCGTCTTATCGGGGCTGCCACTTCCTCCGGATCATTGCCCGGAACCACTTGCACCAGAATCGCGTTGACGTTGTGACTGCCGGACTGTGATGCTTGAACGGCTTCCAGCAGGCCTGGCACCCCGGGTCGATTGATGGCAGGGTTTGATGCGTTGCGCGCGCGATCATTCAGAATTGCATCGTTGTCTTTGAGAAACTGGGCGTCTTGAGCGTCCCTTATTCCTACAAAGACCATTGGGTCGCCACCTGAAGACACCATTCGCTGCGTAATTCCCACGACCGTAAATGCATGGCGACGAATCTGAATGCGGTCCCCCAAGGAGAAGCCGGTCTTGATGTCCGCAACAGCTTCGTAGTGACCGCGTGTAGTTTTTCGACCGGCTAGCAGATAACCCGGCTCTCCCGGCTGTCCCTCTTCTACGCCGACCACCATCGCGCGTACATCGGTTCCTGCGGGTGATTGCACCTGCATCGTGAAGTACGTCACGTTAGAGGCGCGTGAGACTCCCGGCATACCGCGCACACTGCGTACGGCATCGTCCTTGATGCTGGAGGCTTCCGCATATGGTCCCTGCGTGTCCTTTTGTACGACCCAGAGATCTGCGTTGCTATTGTTGAGCAGCGCATGGGCGTCATCGACCATCCCTCGGTAGACACCGGCCATGGTCAAAGTCACGCCAATCAACAAGCCTAGACCAAGACCGGTTAGAGCGAATTTTCCGGCGCTGTGGGCAATATCACGACCGGCCAGACTGATCATGGCGATGGCGACCTTTCAGCGTTAGCAACAAGGGCATCGACCACTTTGATTCGCGTGTCTTCTTTCAGTGCTTTCTGGCTGTAAACGACGATACCGTCACCAGACTTCAATCCTTCCAACACCTGCACTTGGCCAGCAAGGTCCGCTGCACCCAAACGCACTGCAACGTATTCCAGCTTGCGTTCGTGAATCCGCCATACGCCGACTTTGCCTTGAATGCGTTGAATCGCAGCGTTGGGGACTATCAGCGCAGGTGCCAGTTGCAGAAGATCCAGCGTGACTTCCGCTAGCTCGCCTAGAGAGGTTTTATTCAGTGCATCACTTCCTGCATCAAACTCAATTTGAGCAATGCGCTCCTCCGTAACACTGTCGGACAGCATTTCTACGCGCGCTACTTTGCCGCTTAGCGCGATATTCGGCTGTGAACGCAAGGTGATCTTCGCTGCTAAACCGTGAATCAAACCTGCAGATCGTCCTTGATCTACACGCATCTTTATCCACAGGCTGTTTGGATCCACCATACGCAGCACGGCTTGACCGGCGACCACAGTGCTTCCGGCCTCCGCTTCGCGACTCACAACGATGCCGCTGTTGGGTGCAATCAGTCGGACGTTCGCACGCTGCTTGGCCATTGCGTCCCGTTCCGCTTTTGTGCGCGACAGGTCTTGCCCGGCGGACTCCAGATTGGCCAATGCGATTTGATAGCCAGCATCAGCAGAGGCCTTTTCCTGCATGCGGGATTCCAACGCGGCGGCACTGATGAAATTTTGCGTCGCCAGTTCCTGATTGCGCCGTGCGTTGATGCCAGCAAGTTCGCGCCGTGCATTTGCATCGGTAAGTTGGGCTTGCGCGGCATTCAATGCACTGCTTGCGCGTGCCACAGTGGCCTGCGATGCTTCAAAGCGCTGAGCGATATCGACGGCGTCCATTTCCGCCAGCAGATCCCCCGCTTTCACGTGGTCACCGACATCAGCTTTGACGTTTAGCACGCGCCCCGCAGTTGTAGGCCCAACCATCCAGCTTCGACGTGCCTCTACGGTCCCGACTCCAAATATTCCAGGTTGAATGCGACCTTCTTGGACAGTTGTCACTACCACTTGCACGGGAGCCAGGGGTCCTGAGCGCATGAAGACTATCGCCGCAAGCAGAATGAGAACCAGGCCGCCCGCGACCATACCTAGCTTTTTAAGCACTGCTGGACTGATTAGTTTGTGCATACAAGACCTCGTTTGAATACGGCGAAAGTTTTGCTCGCGCTTTTCAACAGATCAACGGGCTCGGACCTTGCCATCGAGTGCATGACCAGTCCTTGAATCATTCCCACATACAGGGTGGAAGCTGCATCAACGTCCAGATCCGGTACGACCTCACCGCAAGTTTTTCCCCTGTCTAGAATTTCAGTGATTCGCCCTCGATAGTTGGCGATCAAGGTCACGACCATTCGCTTCTGCATCGTGTCACCACTTTTCTGCAGTTCGGCCAAGAGCATTCGCGGGGCTCCTGGGTGTTCAGCGATAAATCCGATATGCGCCATGAACACTGCTTCCAATGCAGCCATTGGTGAATGTTGCGTTCTAGCGGCCTGGTCCACCCGCGTCATCAGCTTTTCGCTGACCCAATCCAGAACCGATTGCACGATGGATTCTTTGGTGGGGAAATGTCGAAAAATCGCCCCCTGGGTCAGCCCCATATGTTGGGCTATTGCAGCGGTAGTGATGTCCGTGGGATTTTGCTGCGCCGCGAGGGCGACAACCGCTTCAACAGTGACTGTACGTCGCTCGTCGGCCGGGAGGTGTTTGGAATTCTGTTCAGATGCCATATCCAAGATAGTAACCGATTACTATCTTGGATGAGGAAATGAACCTGATGCCATAGTGGCGATATGCCTGCACTGCAGGTCACGAATTCCCGCCGACCGTTCAACCGCGCCCATGCACAGATGCCCGCTATTTCGGCTCCAGGATGCGGGCCCAAACCAACTCCAGAGCCTGCTGCCAGGGCTGATGTGCTTCTGTGGCCAGCAAGTGGTCCAGCCCCAAGCCGGTATAGGTGCCGGGACTACCGATGAACCGCGCCAGATCGGCGGCCGAGCGCTCCGGGTTCAGCGCCAGCATCTGCGCCACATCGGCCATGTTGTGGGCCAGCAGCGCCTGCGCCTTCTCCGGTGCCATGCCAGTGTGTTCCACCAGCCAGTGCCTCATGGCGCTGAGCTGGTCCAGCCACCAGGCATTGGCGCACACCGCAAGCACCGAAGCTTCAAACTGGGCTTCATCTTCCAACGGAACCACGGCGGCACATGCACGCTGCCACAGCGCCTGCACTTGTGCGTCGGGCGGGTGACAACTGATGGCGCTATGCCCGCCTTCCACCGCAAGGCCGGTCATCAGCCGCATAACGTGGGCCGGCGCGAACAGGCGTTGCAGATCGGCCAGCGGGGTTCCCGCACTCAAGACCCAGAGTTGGTGGTGCGCGCTAAAGCGGACCTCGGCGGCCAGCGATTGCAACTGCGCAGGGCGCACGCCAATGATCACCGTCCGGCAGGTGTCGGCAACCTGCTGGTTGGTGCCATGCACACTCGCCCCCACCGCGTCTTGCAACTGCGCAGCGATAAGCGCATTGCGCGGGGACAGGTGAAACGCCGTTTCCGGCCAGGCGCGGTGCAGCGCCAGCACCATGGCGCGGGCCAATGCGCCCACACCAATCACACCCAGCGCGTCCATCACAGATCCTTAACCAGACGCAGGGCGTCGTAAATGGCGGCGTGCGTGTTGCGGGCCGACACGGCATCGCCAATGCGGAACAACTGGTAGCCCTGCCCCACTCTGGCGCTATGCGGCTGCGGCCTGCCGGCCAACAAGGCGTCGTAGTCCACCGCGCCTTGGTTCAGCGCGTCAGCCTTGAGCTCCAGATACAGCTCGTCAATCGGGCGGGTGCCATGGTTGATGATGACCTGGTCGACATGGCGCTGCTGCTGCACGCCGCCGTAGTCGCTGCCCACCTGGGCAATCAGACCGTTCGGGCCGCGCTCCACGGACATCAGCCGGTAGGTGACGGTAAAGGTCACATCCAGCTTTTGCAGGCTGCGCATGTAGGGCACCAGGTTCATGGCCATTACTTCAGGGGCAAAGCTGCGGTCGGGCGTCATCACTTCGAGCTTTGCGCCACTGGCCCCAATCACCTCGGCCGCCTGCAGCGCCGCGTGGTCACCGGCGTCATCGAACAGCAGCACGTTGCGGCCGGGCTTCACGGCGCCGCTGATGATGTCCCAGGTCGAATCGACCAGCTCGTTACCGCCGCTAAGCACTTCGGTGTGCGGCAGCCCGCCGGTGGCGATGATGACCACATCGGGCCGCTCGGCCAGCACACGCGTGCTGTCGGCCAGGGTATTGAAGTGGAACTGCACACCGGCCTCTTCGCAGCGGGCCGTCCGCCAGTCGATGATGCCGATCATCTCGCGCCGGCGTGGGCTTTGCGCGGTCAGGCGGATTTGGCCGCCCGGTTTGGCAGCGGCTTCCAGCACCACCACCTGATGCCCACGCTCGACCGCAACCCGCGCAGCCTCCAGCCCCGCAGGCCCGGCCCCCACCACCACCACGCGCCGCGACAACGCAGCCTTAGGCACCGTGTGCGGCATGCTCAGTTCACGCCCGGTGGCGGGGTTGTGCAGGCAGTAGGCTTCACCACCCTGGTAAATGCGGTCCAGGCAAAAGTTGGCCCCCACGCAGGGTCGAATCGTATCCTCGCGCCCCATGATGACCTTCTGCACAATGTGCGGATCGGCCATGTGGGCGCGCGTCATGCCCACCATATCGAGCTTGCCGCTGGCAATGGCATAGCGCGCCGTGGTCACGTCCTGAATCTTGGCGGCATGAAAGGTCGGAAAGCCAGTGGCGGCGCGAATCTCGCCGGCGAATTCCAGATGCGGCGCGCTGCGCATGCCTTGCACCGGGATCACATCGGTCAGACCGGCATCGGTGTCAATGTGGCCGCGAATCACATTCAAAAAGTCCACCAGCCCGCTGTCCTTCAGGCGTCGGGAAATTTCCAGTCCGTCCTGCGCACTCAAGCCACCGGGCAGGTCCTCGTCGCCGGTGTAACGCACACCCACAATAAAGTCCGGCCCCACGGCATCGCGTATGCCTTGCAACACCTCGAAGGTAAAGCGCAGCCGATG
>CAKZJN010000033.1 GCA_936943465.1 uncultured Rhodoferax sp. | reverse complement strand
GCCATCATGATGGCGGTCAGGTGTTCGTCCACCTGCTTGCTGGCGCGCTCCACATCGTCAATGAAGTTCATGACATGGCCCTTGGCAACCGCCGCCACCGGGTCCTGGACGATGAGTTGGCCAATGCGGCGCGTCTCCGACGCAATGAAGTCGTGCTGTTCCTTGGCCTGATCAACCTGGTTCAGTACTTTTTCTGCGGCTTCGCCAGTCAGGCGAGCGATGTACGACAAGCGGCTTTTGGCATCCGGGATTTCGCCGGCCCAGGTTTGAACCTTGGCGGTGAGCCCCAAGCCATTCAGGGAGTCGTGCAACTGGCGCGTCAACGCGCCCAATTGGAGGTGGACCGCCGCCGTAGTGGCCTCATCGGATTCCGGGGTGGGTGCCTGATCGGCCATGGTTATTTAAGACCCAGCTTGGTCAGGATGTGATTGACCTTGTCTTCGAGGGTGGCCTTGGTGAAAGGCTTGACGATGTAGCCGGCAGCGCCTTGCTGGGCGGCCATCACGATATCTTCCTTGCGGGCTTCGGCCGTCACCATCAGCACCGGTAGATGCTTGAGTTTCTCGTCTTTCTTGATTTCGCCGAGCAACTGGAACCCGTTCATATTGGGCATGTTGATGTCGCTGACCACAAAGTCAAAGCTGCTGTTCCGCAGTTTTTGCAGTGCGATGACGCCATCTTCTGCCTCGTCTGCGTCGGCATAGCCGCTTTCTTTGAGCAGATTGCGCACAATGCGGCGCATGGTGGAGAAGTCATCAACGATTAAAAAACGCAATTCTTTGGACATGACACACTCTTTCGCGGGCGAATTTTTTATTGCTTCCAAGTATGACCGAAATTTTCCGCGATCAGGGCGCCGTTTTGGCCGGCGTGGGGGTTGCAGGGGCTTCCGGAGCAGCTTCGGGGGGAACCAGAGGGGTGCCCAGCAATCGCTCCTCCGCTTCCTTGGTCATAACCAGCAGGGTGATTCGCCGGTTGGTCGGGGCGGTAGGATTGTCGGGCTCCAGCGGTAGGCTCGAGCCCATGCCCACCACGCGGGCCAGTTTTTCTTCTGGCATGCCGGCGGCCATCAATTCGCGGCGGGTGGCGTTGGCGCGGTCGGCGGACAACTCCCAATTACTGTAGCCCCGGGCGGCGTTGCCGTAACCCTGGCGGTCGGTGTGTCCGTCCAGGCTGATTTTGTTCTCAACGTCCATTAAAGCGATGCCAATTTCGCGCAGCAAGTCCCGCATATAGGGTTTTACGCTGGCGCTGCCGCTATCAAACATGGGGCGCTTCTGGTCGTCCACGATCTGGATTTGCAGCCCGTCCGGCGTGAACTGGAGCTTGATCTGGGAACTGAACTCCGCCAGTTTGGCGTTGTTGGAGATGGCTGCTGCGATTTTGGTGCTCAAGGTGGACAGTCTGCGCGAGTCGGCTTTGGCTTCGGACTGGCGGAATTGCTCCGTGGCAACCCGTTTGGATCGCTTTTCATCGCTGTCGGTTTTCGAGGTCTGGCCGGCGGTTTGTGTGATGTCGTTACCGCCGCCACTGATCAGGCTGTTGCTGGATCCAGCCCCGGCCCCGCCTTGCATGGCCACCTTCAAGGGAGACTGAAAATAGTCAGAAATGCCCTTTTTGTCACCCTCGGTGGTGCTGCCGAGCAGCCACATCAGCAAGAAGAACGCCATCATGGCGGTTACGAAGTCAGCGTAAGCAATTTTCCAGGCACCACCATGCGAAGCGTGACCAGACTTCTTGATCCGCTTGATGATGATTGGCTGTAGCTTTTTTGCGTCCCCCGCCATGGTCTGACTCTCAGGGCCTTATTTTTTCTTCACGAAGGCTTCAAGTTCCGTGAAGGTTGGGCGTTCGGTCGAATACAAGACTTTGCGGCCGAACTCAATGGCGGTCGACGGGTTGTAGCCCTGCATGCTCGCGAGCAGGGTGGTCTTGATGCACTGCAACTCTTTGCTGCCTTCCTCGACCTTTTGCTCCAGCAAACCGGCCAGCGGCTCGGCGAACGCGTACGCCAGCAAAATCCCCAGGAAGGTACCGACCAGAGCGGAGCCGATCATGCCGCCCAGCACGGCAGGCGGTTGGCCCACCGAGCCCATGGTGTTCACCACACCCAGCACCGCAGCCACAATACCGAATGCCGGCAAACCGCCGGCAACGCGCTGAATGGCTGCCACGGCGGCATGTTCTTCGTGGTGGTGGGTTTCAATTTCGCTGTCCATCAGCGACTCAATTTCGTGGGCGTTCAGGTTGCCCGACACCATCATGCGCAGGTAATCGGTGATGAACTCGACCACGTGGTGGTCATGGCCGACGGTGGGGTACTTTTTGAAAATCGCCGACTCGTGGGGGTTTTCCACGTCGCCTTCAATCGCCATCAGGCCCTCTTTGCGGGCCTTTTGCAAAATGTCGAACAACAACGCCATCAGGTCCATATACCGGGCCTTGCTGTATTTGCTGCCCTTGAAGCACGCACCCAGTCCCTTGAGCGTTGCCTTGACGACCTTCATCTGGTTATTGGCCAGAAAGGCGCCAACCGTCGCGCCACCGATGGTGAGCATCTCCCAAGGAAGTGCTTTCAAGATGACGCTAATGTTTCCGCCGTGAATAATGAACACGCCGAAAACGCACCCTAAGCAAACTAACCAGCCAACGATTACGAACATAGTGGCATTGTGACAGCAGGGTTTGGGGACCCAAGGGTTGAATAGAGTGGCTTTTTAGGGCCTCTAGTCATCATATCGTCCCCGCGGGGCGGCACTTGAATTCAGTGCAGCAAAATGCCGCCGCTGGTGGCGCCTTTGCCGGCGCGTGCGGGTGGGGAGCACAGGCCGCATTCAAAGTGGCGGCTGTTCTCGTAGGCCTCGCTGACGAAATGACCGCCGCACTTGGAGCACTTGGTCATGGACAGCATGTTGTTGTCAATGAACTTCACCAGGCGCCAGGCGCGGGTGATGGACAGCAGGGGCTCCATGCCGCAGGCGGTGATCTGCTCGGT
>CAKZJN010000032.1 GCA_936943465.1 uncultured Rhodoferax sp. | reverse complement strand
GGCGACCGCGCAGGTGGATTTCCGGGTGCCGAAAAAATTCTGGCGCAACTCGCCCAAGCCCCGGCAGATGCCCGCAAGCGCGTGGGCTTGGTGGCGCTGGAGCGCATTCCGGTGCGCGACCACACGCCCCTGCACGACCTGAACGGCAACCCCATCGGCGAAGTCACCAGCGGCTTGCTCGGCCCCACGGTGGACAAGCCGATTGCCATTGGCTACGTGCCTGCAGCCCTGGCGGCTTTGGGCACGCGGGTGCATGCCATCGTGCGTGGCAAACCGGTGCCGATGGAAGTGGCGCCCATGCCCTTCACACCCAACCGCTATTTCCGTGGCTAAGCCGCTGCCCATTTTTTATTGAACCAAGAGGAAAACACCATGACCATCAAATACACCCCCGAACATGAATGGCTGCAACTCGATGGCGAAGTTGCCACCGTCGGAATTACCGTCCACGCGCAAGACGCGCTGGGCGACGTGGTTTTTGTGGAACTGCCGGAGGTGGGCAAGACCTTTGCGCAAGGCGAAGTCGCCGGCGTGGTTGAGTCGGTCAAGGCCGCAGCCGATGTGTACATGCCGGTCAACGGCACCGTTACCGAGGTGAACGAAGACCTGCGTGCCGACCCCGCGCTGGCCAACAGCGACCCGCTGGGCAAGGGCTGGTTTTTCAAGATCACCGTGTCCGACCGCAGCCAATTTGACGCGCTGATGGACGAGACGGCCTACACGCAGTTCTCGGCCTGATCGCCAACTCACTTTCCGTTCACACGCCCCGCCTGATTGCCATGACCGCCAACACCCGACTCCCCTCCCTTGCCGAACTTGAAAACAGCAGCGAATTCATTGCGCGCCACATCGGCATGTCTGCCGCCGATGAGCAACACATGCTGCAAGCGATTGGCGAGCCCAGCCGGGCCGCGCTGATCGACAGCATTGTTCCGCGCAGTATTGCGCGCAGCACCGCGATGGCGATTCCGCCTGCGGTGCCGGAGGCGGCGGCGCTGGCGGAAATGAAGGCGATTGCCGCCAAGAACCGGCTGTTCAAGAGCTTCATTGGCCAGGGCTATTACGGCACGCACACGCCGGGTGTGATCCTGCGCAACATCCTGGAAAACCCCGCCTGGTACACCGCCTACACGCCCTACCAGGCCGAGATTTCGCAAGGGCGCATGGAGGCGCTGGTGAATTTCCAGACCATGGTCTGCGACCTCACCGCCATGCCGATTGCGAACGCCAGCATGCTGGACGAAGCCACGGCTGCGGCCGAAGCCATGACGCTGGCCAAGCGCAGCGTGAAGAGCAAAAGCAATGTGATGGTGGTCGCGGGCGACTGTCACGCGCAATCCATAGAGGTGCTGCAAACTCGCGCCGCGCCGCTCGGCCTGGAAATCAAGGTCGCCAACTCCGCCGAAGAATGGGCAAAGCTGCTGGAAGGCGATTACTTCGCCGTGTTGGCGCAATACCCTTCCACCAGCGGGCGCGTAGACGACTGGGCACCCGAAGTTGCCAAAGTACACGCCAAACAGGCCGCCTTTATTGTCGCCGCCGACCTGCTGGCCCTCACCCTGCTCACGCCCCCCGGCGAATGGGGTGCCGACATCGTGGTCGGCACCACCCAGCGCTT
>CAKZJN010000031.1 GCA_936943465.1 uncultured Rhodoferax sp. | reverse complement strand
GCGTTTCAGTTTCCTCAGTTCAAGGAACAGTACCTGAACCTGGCACTGGCCATGATTGATGTGTGCAACTTGTCGCTGGAAAGCGTGCGCACGCGCAAGCGACTGATTGAGGCGGAAAAGATGGCGTCCCTCGGCTGCATGATTGCGGGCATTGCACACGAAATCAACACCCCCGTCGGCGTGGGCGTGTTGGCGGCATCGACCCTGCAACACCAGACGCGGGACATAACCGAACGCTTTGCTCAAAGAAGTATGACGCAGTCTGATTTGCGGAATTATTTTGATGCCTCCACGGCAGCGAGCGACCTGATTGCCAGCAGCCTGGAGCGCGTAGGCAAACTCATTGCATCGTTCAGGCGCTTGGCGGTCAATGGACATCGGCAGACTGTGCAGGCCATTTCTGTAGCGGCGTGTCTGAGCGACACGCTTGCCAGCTTTGGCAATCGCCTGCTCAAGGGGCAGTACCAGGTGGAGGTGAACTGTCCGGATACCGTCATCGTGCAGGGCTACGCCGGAGACCTTGAGAGCGTGTTTACCAACTTGGTGGCCAACTCCCTGCAGCATGGATTTAAGGGGCGAACCCATGGCAGCATCCACATTCAGGTAGTACAACAAGAGAACACGGTGCGCATGGTCTATACCGACGACGGCAAGGGCCTGACCGACGAAGCTGGCAAGCGCATCTTTGACCCCTTCTTCACGACCGACATGCAAAGCGGCATGGGGTTAGGGATGCATCTTGTTTACAACCTGATTACCCAACGCATGGGTGGAAGCATCAGCGTCGACATGACTTGCAGCTCCGGCATCCGTTTTCTGATGGAGGTTCCGACACAGGCTGTCTGAAACTATTTATGACCCACGCCGACGCTTTCCTCGATCTTTTTGCACCTGACGCACCTGAGGCTGTCGAAGTCAGGGATGTCTGGAAAATTTTGCTGGTGGATGACGACGAAGACATTCACCGGGTCTTGCACATGGCCTTGCGCAATATGCGGGTAGAAGACCGTGCCTTGCAGTTGCTGGATGCACGTTCGGGAAAAGAAGCGAGGGACATGCTGGCCAGCCATTCAGATATCGCCTTGGTGCTGCTGGATGTGGTGATGGAGACCGAGCTGGAGGGTCTGAATTTTGTCAACCATGTGCGCAATGAATTGTGCAACCGCATGGTGCAAATCGTCCTGGTGACCGGGCAACCCGGTTACGCCCCCGAGCGCGACGTGGTGGCGGACTATGCAATCGACGGTTACCGGCTGAAATCCGAGCTCTCGTCCGACAAGATCTTTGTGTCCGTCTACGTGGCCTTGCGTACCTACAAAGCCTTGCGCGACTCAGAACACCAACGCAAGCAACTAGAGCGTTTGTCCCAAGCCCTGGGGGAAAAAGAAGAGCGCATGCGTTCGGTCGTGGAGACTGCACCCGATGCGATCGTGCAGTTCGATGCGGCAGGCCTGATTGTGGGTTGGAATGAAGGTGCGCGGCACTTGTTTGGCCATGCGGCATCCGAAATATTGGGCCAATCGCTCGCCCAACTGATGCCTGCGCGAAACCGCCCGGAACACGGCGAGAACATGCGCAAGCTGAGCGCCGGTTCAGACTCCAGACTGCTGGGCAAGGTGCTTGAGATGCCTGGTTTACGCGCCAATGGCGAAGAGTTTCCCATTGAGCTGGTGCTGGGTACATGGCGCAGCGCTTCAGGACCGCACTTTAGTGCCGTTATCCGCGATGTTTCAGAACGCAGGCGCTCCGAAGTCGGTTTGCGTCTAGCTGCCAGTGTCTATGCCAATAGCTATGAGGGCATCATCATTGCGGACGCCAACAAGGCTATTGTGGATGTCAACCCCGCCTTCACCCGCATTACCGGCTACTCCAAGGCAGAAGTTGTGGGACGCACGCCTAAATTGCTTTCGTCGGGAATGCACGATCTGGCGTTCTACACAGCGATGTGGAGCTCCATCGGGGAGCATGACTTCTGGCAAGGCGAAATTTCCAACCGGCGCCGCGATGGCGCCTTGTATACCGAGATCCTGTCCATCTCGGTGATACGGGACGGCGAAGGCGCCTTGCAACACTACATCGGCGTCTTCTCTGACATCACCCTACTCAAAGCCCACGAAGAAGAGCTCTACCGCATCGCCCACTACGACCATCTGACCAACCTGCCCAACCGGCGTCTTTTCTCAGATCGGCTATCGCAAGCACTGGCAAGGTCCAGACGTAGTGAAACCTCCGTTGCGGTCTGCTACCTTGATCTGGACGGATTCAAGGCGGTCAACGACAGCTATGGGCATGCGGCGGGCGACAAATTGCTGATTGAACTGTCAACGCGGCTCAGTGGCGTATTGCGTATCGATGACACGCTGGCCCGCTTGGGAGGCGATGAGTTTGTGCTGCTGCTGTCATCGATATCGGAACTGCAGGAATGCCAGTCAGCGCTTGAACGGGTGCTGCAGGTTGTGGCGACTCCCGTTGAAATTGAGGGGAAGACGGCATCGGTCACGGCCAGCATTGGGGTTACGGTATATCCGGCCGATCCGGTAGACGCCGATACCTTGATGCGACACGCCGATCAGGCGATGTACTTGGCCAAGGAAGGCGGGAAAAACAGTTTCCACTTCTTTGACCCGGTGCACGACCAGCAGGTGCAAACACAACGGCACTATATGCAAAGGTTGCGCGAGGCCCTGGACCAAGGAGAGTTCGCGCTGCACTACCAGCCCAAGGTCGATTTGCTCGACGGCGCGGTCATTGGTTTTGAAGCCTTGATCCGTTGGAATCACCCGCAGGAGGGATTGATCGCACCGGGCTCCTTCCTGCACTACCTGGAAGGCAGTGAGCTCGAAATTCTGGTGGGCGAATGGGTGCTGAAATCTGTGGTCCGCCAGATTCAGGATTGGCGAAATGCCGGTGTCTTTGTGACGGTAAGTGCCAACATCAGTGCGGACCATTTGCTGAGAGACAACTTTGCCGAGCGCCTGCAAGAAATTCTGGCGGACTACCCCAGTTCGGTGGCTGAAAGTCTGGAATTGGAAATTCTTGAAACGGCAGCGCTGGCCGACCTGAAGAAGGCTGTTCACACCATTACCCAATGCCGCAAGCTGGGCGTGAAGTTTTCGCTTGATGACTTTGGCACTGGGTATTCTTCACTGACCTACTTCCTAAACCTACCGGTGCAGGTCTTGAAGATTGACCAAAGCTTTGTGAAGGTCATGCTGGACGACCCCGGTGGTCTTGGCATTGTGGAGAGCGTAGTCAAGTTGGCACAGGCCTTTAACCGCCCCGTCATCGCCGAAGGCGTGGAGACGCTGGAACATGGGGCTGCACTGCTGCACTTCGGCTGCCGATTCGCTCAGGGGTATGGCGTCGCACGACCCATGCCTGTGGAGCAGACCCTCAATTGGATGACGCAGTGGCAAACCGACGCGGCTTGGCGCGCAATGCATGCGCCTGCGCCAGATGAAGATCTCATGTTCAAAGTGGCCGCCCGCAGCAGCAGTCTGTGGCTGGATGCGATCGCCGACCAACTTGAGCGCGATGACATCACCGTCCTCCTGAATGCGGAGCCGGAAAACTGTAGTTTTTGCCGCTGGTTCCGAAGCGCCGGCTTTACCCGCTACGGTCAGTATTCAGAGTACCAGGATCTATCCGCCTCCCATGATCGCAGCCACGCGATCGCACTGGGGGCGCAGAAGGCACAGCGCGAAGGCCACCGAGAGGAGTGCAGACTCCAACTGGTTGCGCTGCAAGAATCCAAGGAGCAGCAAGTGCGGGATCTCATGCGCCTGCAAGAGAGTGCCCAATCGAAGGAATGAAATGGAATCATCAGCTTGGCAGTCGCATGGGTCTAATCACTCGCTCCCATCCCCGCAAGCTGTTGGGGCACTGGCGAACTGACGGACCGTCACCCGGACAAGCCGCACGACCTCCCTTGTCCATCAAGGCAATGGCGTGCCCTGCGTGCGCCGATAAATCAGCCCCCGCGATACCCGCAACTTGCGGGCTGCGGCCGACACATTGCCGCCGCATTCCTTGAGCGTTCTGGCGATCAAATCCACATCGGCATCACGCAGACTGGCGGGCTCAGAAGGCTCGGCTACGGGTGACGCGGGTGTATTTTCTTGAGCACCCCTCTCGGGTACCAACCGATTCTCAGGCGCGTCCACCAGCGGCGTGTCTAGCGCAGGCAAGCCCACAGCAAACAGCTGCCGGTGCCCGTCGTGCGCTTGCAGTTCACAACGCACATGCACCAGCAATCCATTGGGCAGGCGCAGCATGGAATGCGAGCCGTTGCGCTTGGAGGCGAGCTCTGAAAAGCTGCTTTGCAATATCTCGTCCACCTGGCCCAGGCTGTCCTGACCGCCATTGGGCGGCACCCCCAACAACCGGGAAGCTGCCGCATTGCGCCAGACCATGCGCCCCTGCAGATCCACGCCCATCAGGCAGGCCATGGGCGTATCGAGCATGGCCGGTGAAATCTGGAAGCGCACGATCAGGTGCTCGGTGGACTGCGACACCAGCAACCGGTTTTCAATAGAGGACGCGTACAGGCCCACCACCGATGCGGCATCAAAGTTGAAGGCGATGCCTTCGCTGGACATATCCAACACGCCCGCCAGATGGCCATGGATGTCGCGAATCGGGGCGGCCGCGCAATGCATAAAGTTCACACTTTCCGAGAAGTGCTCGGCCCCTTGCACCGACGCGGGCTTGCCGGTGCGCGCCACGATGCCGGGCGCGGTAGTGCCCACCGCTTCTTCGGCAAAGTTGACGCCGATGCGGTGTGCCACAGGGGTAATCTTTTCATGCACGCGCCGGGAACTGGTGGCACCGATCAACACGCCGCTGGGGTCGGTCAGCATGGCGCCGCAATGGGTGGCGCCCAGCACCGCGTCGAGCTCGTTGACGTCTGCCAACCAGGCATCACGCAGCAAGCGGTTTTTCTGCAGAGCCAACTGCGCCCGGCTGGTGCTGACCGGCTGAAACTCCAGTTGCGCGCGCGGGTCTTGCTTGAGCCGCAGGCAGCGGGCCCACGACTGAAACACCGCCTCACTGACCACGCCCGAGGGCAGTTCGCCCTCCTCAAAATAGCGCTGGCGCGCCAATGCAATCCGGTCTGCCTGGGTCGAGAAGAAGAGAGATTGCATGGGGGCAATGGCTTGCTTAGTCCAGCTTCAGCATGACGCGCATGGCTTCTATCTTCACGGCATAGGTCTTGATGTTTTCCGTGAGCGGCGCACACAACGCCTTGCCGGTACACACGTCAAACTTGCCCTGGTGCAGAGGGCACTCAATCTCGCGCCCTTCCAGAAAGCCATCGCTCATGCGCGCATGGCCGTGGGTGCAGATGTTGTCGGTAGCAAAGACTTCGCCGTCTACTGCGTACAGCGCAATGTCCTTGCCCGCCACATTTACACCGATGACGTCACCTGGCGGCACGTCGTCCAGCGCTGCGGCATCAATCCAGTTTTCAGCCATGGCGCAACCTCAGATGGGGTAAATGATGGAGTTGGCAATCATCTCGCTGTCGTACACACACAGGCGGGACTGAAACTTCAGGCCTTCGGGCGTGCGCACGATCACGTCGCGGTAGTAACCCACGTTGAACACCGTGGACTCGCCGTCGTACTTGGTACGGATCACGGTGTAGTTGGCCTCGGACCTAATGCGTTCGCCATAGATATCGCGCTCGACCGACACCACGCGCGGCGTACCCACAATGTGGCGCTGGTAGTAGGGGTCGTGGTACATGGTTTCCTTCACGCCATACACGCGGTCGCGAATCATGTTCTTGCTCTCCAGGGCCAGCAGGCACAGGGGCAGGCCCTGGTCATGGTTCTCGCGGGGTTGCAGGCGGTAAGTGCCGTCTTCCACAAAGAACTCGGGCCATTTTTCCCACTCAGCGGAATCGCACACCATGGCGTAGTCGCTGTAGAGGTTGAGCAGTTCGAAATAGGTCTTGAAGTCGATCATGTTTATTCCCCCATCACCTTGCGCCAGTAGTTGTACATACCGCGAATCAGTGTCTCGGTCACCATGTGGTCGGCATTTGCAATGTCGGTGCCACCCATTTCAATTACCGTGCGGTGCGACGGCTTTGTCTCAAAGCCTTCCTGCGACCACTCGATCACTTCGCCATCGTCTGCCGACACAAAGCCGGCAGGTCCGAACAGGTTGGCCTGGATCAGGCGGCGTTCTTTCATTTCGGGTGTGTCATCGGCAAAGCCGAAGTGGGTCCAGACAAAGTCAAACGAACCGTGGCCGTTGGGCTGGATGTGGCGTGTGGACACGCTGTTCACCTGCTGCTGCAGGATCACGCTCGGGAAAATGGTGGTCATCACCGCTGTCGGGCCGCCCCACCAGGGCTCGGGCACGATATCGAGCAGGCGCGGGTCGTTGACCTTCATCTGGTCCTTGAAACTGTCGACTCCGGTGACCACCTCGGCAACCTTGCCACCCTGGCCGCGCGTGGAAATCATGGCAGCGTGGCGGAATTGATCGTCCATCTTCAACTCGGACTTGTTATCCGCGCGCCACAGGCCAAAGGTGGAGAACCAGGTGTGCAACAGACCGGGGTGGTACGGGTCCTTGATGTTCTCTTGCATCAGCTTCCAGTTGCCCGGAATGCGCTGGCGGCGGTAACCCAGAATCTCCAGCTTGCGACCGTCAAACATGCGGTCGAAGTATTTGAGAATCGTCGGGCCCAGGAACTCTTCAAAGGGTTCCACGTTGTGGTCAAACGAAGCAAACACCACACCACCGCGCACCGCCACCTTCAGCTTGGTCAGGCCGTGGTCCGCTACCTTGAAGTCCTTGGGCATGCCGCCGTTGACCTTGCCCTCTTGCTTAACGCCGCGAATAAAGGGCACACCCTGCAAGTCGCCCTTGAGGCTGTAGTTCCACTGGTGGTAGGGGCAGTAAAAGTCTTTGGCGTGGCCGTTGCGCTCACGACAGAAGCGCATGCCACGGTGGGCGCAGACGTTCTCCACCACGTTCACATGGCCTTCCGGGTCACGCACCATGATGACCGAACGCTCACCCACCACCGTGCGCTTGAAGTCACCGGCATTGGGAATCTCGGCCTCTAGGCCGACATAGCACCAGTGTTTGTTGTAGAACAGGCGGTCCAGCTCCTTCTTGTACAGGTCTTCACGGGTGTAGGCCCAGAAGGGCACCCGGCTGGTTCCCTCGCCGGGCCACGTGGGGCT